>NZ_JAELTX010000042.1 GCF_016429065.1 Pedobacter sp. ASV17 | reverse complement strand
TTCTTTGTGTCGTTAGAAGATAACTTGATGCGTTTATTCGGTTCAGAGCGTATCTCTAACATCATGGTGCGTATGGGTATTGAAGAGGGTGAAGTAATTCAGCACTCTATGATTACCAACTCTATTGAGAGAGCGCAGAAGAAAGTAGAAGAGAATAACTTTGGTGTACGTAAGCGTTTGTTAGAGTACGATGATGTGATGAACTCACAACGTTCTGTAATCTATGCTAAACGTCGTAATGCGTTATTTGGTGAGCGTTTAGATGTAGACATGAACAACATGATTTTTGATGTTGCCGAAGATATCGTTACCGAATACAAAGAAGAATCGAACTACGAAGGCTTTAAGCTGGAAGTGATTAAAAACTTCTCAGTAGATACTGAAATCACGGAGCAAGAATTCAACAGCAAAAAAATCCACGATTTAACAGATAAGTTATTTGAAGAAGTAACGACTTTCTATATCCGTAAATCGGAAGCGGTAGTGAACCAAGCGATGCCTGTATTGCAACAAGTGTTTGCAGATAGAGGTGATGTAATTGAACAGATTGTGGTTCCTTTTACAGATGGTATCCGCCATATCCAAGTTCCTGTGGAGCTTAAAAAGGCAATTGAGAACAATGGTAAGGAAATTACCAAATCTTTCGAGAAAACCATCGTATTGGCTTTAATTGACGACAGCTGGAAAGAGCACTTGCGTGAAATGGATGAGTTGAAACAATCGGTGCAAAATGCCGTTTACGAGCAAAAAGATCCATTGATTATCTACAAAATGGAAGCTTTCAACTTGTTCAAAAACATGCTTAACGTGGTGAACAAAGAAGTAGTGAGCTTCTTGTTTAAAGGTGGCATTCCAATGCAACAAGAGCCTGAACAAGTGAGAGAAGCAGTTGCTCCAAAACCACAGCCTAAATTGAATGCTACTAAGCAGGAGTATGGCGACCAATCTGATTTAGATTTAGTAGGTGATACCCGCGAGCCTCAGCCTTTGCAACCGATTAGAAAAGAAGCAACGGTTGGCCGTAACGAACCTTGTCCTTGCGGAAGTGGCAAGAAATTTAAGAACTGCCACGGTGCAAATCTTTAATGGTTAAATTACAGACTTACGAAGTTTTATAAACTTCGTAAGTCTTAAAAAATAAAAGCCCCAAGTGTTAAAACGCTTGGGGCTTTTTTGTGCTTTTGATCTTTATTGCCTGTCATTTCGATCCCGAGCTTTCGGGAGAGAAATCTCTAAAGCGTTATGAAAGTCATTGCTTTTAAACAATTCATTGCTATAAAAAAACAAACCCCTAAACTTTAAAGCTTAGGGGTTGTTGGATGTGTTATTGTCTATGCCTTAAATGCGATTAATACCCGAATGTAAACCAATTGGTACCATTATAAATAATGATAATTCCCCTTACTCTAGTAAGAGCCACATCAATAAAATTAGATGCGTTTTGAAAGGTGGCGCCACTTTGTCTAATGCCAATGCTGCCCGCATTTATCTGACCTGCGTTAAAATCGGTAAAAAGATAAATGGTTTGTCCAACAAATGGGCTGGTTGGCAAGGTAACAATTACATTGTTTGCTGTAACGTAAACAAATTGATTGGATGTTCCTGATAAGGTAATGTTTGCACTTGCTGTTACAGTTGTTAAGGAACTGCTGCCACCACTAGGTGTAGCCCACGTGCCATCACCCCTTAAATAGGTTGTACTAGTTGCTCCAGTAGGAAGTTTGGCTATGGTAACTGCATTGTCAGCAATTTTTGTGGTAGTAATTTTATTGGCACCTATCGTGAATGCCCCGCTGGCGGCAAGCGTTGCGTCACCTGTCATGGTTACTGGAACTCCTGGCGCAAATGGAGCGGTGGCCATGGTAAGAATCATTTGGCCGCCTGTAGTTCCGTTGGCGAAACCGTCACCTGGATCTCCTTTTGATCCAGTAGCTCCTGTAGCACCAGTAGCACCAGTAGCTCCTGTCGCGCCAATAGGTCCGGTTGCTCCCGTTGGGCCAATAGGTCCTTGAGGGCCAGTTGCTCCAGTACTGATAAATTGCCAGTTTGGTATGGCGGGAGTGCCCGAATTATAATAAAATCCTGAACTGCCGTCTGTTTGAAATATTAATAGACCCGTTGCGGGAGTCGTAATGGCTGTTTTTTGTGCTGCGGTCATCCTAGGAATAAGCACACCCTTTGTAGTACTCTTAATATCTAGCATCGAGCTGCTGTTGGCGGTAGACCCATCCGTATTGATGGCTACATTCTGAGCACTTACGTAAAATGAAAGTGATAGAAGAGAAAGTAAGGGTAAAAATTTAACCTTCATATAGAACTTAATTTTTGATGAATTTTAGTTGTTTAGATTTGTCATATTTAAAAGAAAATCTCCAAGCTCAAAAGTTTGGAGATTTATGTGGATAATATTCTTTACAGGCCATTTCATAATTATTTATTAATTAAACCTATACCAATTAGATCCCCCATCAGACACTAATCTAACTGTGCTAGCTCCAGAAACAACCAAAGGTCCACTTGTTCCTTGAGTATTTGAATTTATATTGTAAAAAGTTGAAGTGGTAGAGCTTATATTGTAAAAAGTAGCAGAAGTAGAAGTGCCAGCTCCTGTACCAGTGAGGGTAAAGGTTAAAACGGTTCCTTCTGGGTAGCTGTTGGCAGAAGGGATGCTAATATTGATATTAGTAGCGGTGGTGCTTAGCACACCTCCGTTGAAATTGACAAGGATGTATCTTATGTTGGTATTCGTAATGTTAATGTTGGCTGTTCCTCCCGCTGTACCAGAAGTAACCGAAATGCCACTACCACCACCACTAGGTGTAGCCCACGTGCCATCACCCCTTAAATAGGTTGTACTAGTTGCTCCAGTAGGAAGTTTGGCTATGGTAACCGCATTGTCGGCAATTTTTGTGGTGGTAATTTTATTGGCGCCTATCGTTAATGCCCCGCTGGCAGCAAGCGTTGCATCACCTGTCATGGTTACCGGAACTCCTGGCGCAAATGGAGCAGTGGCCATCGTAAGAATCATTTGACCGCCAGAGGTCCCGTTAGAAAAACCGTCACCTGGATCTCCTTTGTCTCCTTTTGATCCAGTAGCTCCTACTGGCCCCGTAGCACCAGTAGCTCCTGTCGCCCCTGTCGCGCCAATAGGTCCTTGAGGACCAGTTGCTCCAGTACTGATAAATTGCCAGCTTGGTATGGCGGGAGTGCCCGAATTATAGTAAAATCCTGAACTGCCGTCTGTTTGAAATACTAATAGACCAGTTGCAGGAGTCGTAATGGCTGTTTTTTGTGCTGCAGTCATCCTAGGAATAAGCACACCCTTTGTAGTACTCTTAATATCCAGCATCGAGCTGCTGTTGGCAGTAGATCCATCCGTATTGATGGCTACATTCTGAGCACTTGCGTAAAATGAAAGTGATAGAAGAGAAATTAAGGGTAAAAATTTAAATTTCATGGAGAACTTAATTTTTGATGAATTTTAATTGGTTGCTTATCGTTGGGTTAGAAACCTGTATAAAATAAGTGCCGGTAGGTAAGGTGGAAACGTCAAAGGAGAAGTGGTTCAATCCTGCAGTAGTATTTACGCTTTTGCTCAGTTCTACTTTTCCAATGCTGGAGATTACAGATAATCTTACTCTTTGCGCAAACGGCATATAGTAACTTCCGTTGATGTCTTTAGTGGTAGGGTTAGGGTAAATACTAGCTTGTTCTTCTTTGGCTAAAGAGAAATTGATAGGTAGGATGTTCGAATACGTGGTTTTACCATCTTTATCAACCGCTGTGATACGATAATAGTTCATGCCCAAAAGAGGATTTTTATCATCGATGCCATAGTTGTTGTCTTTTGAGACGTCACTTTTTGAACCTACTCGTGAAAATGAACTGAACTTTTTGCCATCGTAGCTTTTTTCCGTTAAGAAATGACTAACATCCACCTCGTTTACGGTTAGCCATTTTAAGGTAACACCGCTTTTTTGCGCTTTACCAGATAAAGTTAATGCTGATAAAGGCAAAGTGAAGTCATTCACCAATGATACTCTTCCTACAGCATTCACACCACTTACCTCCACATAATTTTGGGAAGGGTTAAGGATAACGTTACTTAAACTAGTCCAATTGGCACCGTTATCGCCAGATAGTGCCAATCTAAATTGGCTTTCTTGTAAGCCATTTAGTTCGCTGCCATCCAAATAAAGAAACCTTAAGGTGGCATTTAAATTGGTATTGTTGGCTGGAATGATATCAAAAAAACGTTTGATAGTCTGATTCGTTCCATCAGAAAGAGAATAGTTGCCTCTTTTAATAATGGTATTGCCCCAGTTGTTAGGGCTCGTGATTATCACTCCAATGTTTCCAGGATTAATACCTGAAGGATTGTTAAGATTCACATTAGAGATCACATAGCCAGAAGAGCCTGTGGCAAAACTGGTATTGGTTTCATTGAGCAATGATCCTGTACTGCCAAGATTCAGGTCGTATCCGTTGAGGTCCAATAACCCAGAGCTAAAATCAAACGAGCCATCTAAAGAAACATTACTGCCTAAACTTATTTTGTTGCCCGTCGTTTTTGCCAAAGAAACATTTTTAATGGTAGTGTTCCCACTAATTTGATTGTTAGCGCTTCCCGAAAAGATCAATTTTCCATCTACAGCAATGGTGCTGTTGGCATAATCTAAGGAAATATCGTTTAAGTTGATGTTTGCACCTGAAGAGATAACAATAGAAGTTCCATTAGAAACCTTCATTTGCGCAGCAGCCGTAAAAGACAATGCACAAAAGAGCAGCGTGTTGAGAGGTTTATATTTCATATTATTCTTAATAAGAATAAAGTTAGAAATATTTTACGTTTGTTAAAATAAAATATATTTTATTTTATTTAAAATCAGTCGCTTACGTTTAAAATCATCCAATATGATGTTGTAAAGGACGATTTTTATCACGCCGAATAGATACTGTTCCAGTATGGTATGAGCGATCGGAAATACTGGTATTTCCTGATGAATTTCAGGTAGATATTACCCAATTGCTGGTGATGAGATTTGTATTAGCAGTTTAGAATGTCGATTTTTGCGAAGAGTTTAGCATTTTGATGCGTCATTTCCTGGGACTTAGTGAAAAGAAGCAAAGGAAAATCACCCCAAAAATATGAGAATTGTAGTTTTATTTTCTTTACTGTTTATTTGCCATTTTTCTTTTGCACAAAACAAAGGAGAGGTCACTGTAGTGAAAGACCCTTTGATAGATAGCCTGATCGCTAAGCGTATCGAATTGAATAAAGTAAAACCTACAGTAAGCAACCCAAGTGGTAGTGCCATTGTATCGTCGATGGGATTTAGAGTGCAAATTTACTATGGAGCTGATAGGCGTGAAGCCTTTTCGGAACAAGCCAAGTTCAAAGCAAGCTACCCAAAACTCAACACTTATATTACCTATAAAGAGCCCAATTATTACCTACGGGTGGGCGATTATCGGACTAGGCTAGAAGCTCAGAAATTTTTAAACGAACTGCGGCCCAGTTATCCAACCCTGTTTATTTTTAGGGAAAAGATCAATGCGCCAATATTAGAAGTAGATAAATAATGTTTAATTGTATAAATCGCTTAGCTGTTTAATCGATTGCAATTTACAGTTAACCAAATAACCAAATCAACAGTTAACCTAAAACAAGTAATGAAACAAAAAATACAAGAACTATCCGCTCAAATTTTTAATGAAGTGGTAGGTTTTCGTCAACATATACACGCCAATCCAGAATTGTCTTTTCATGAGTATGAAACCTCAAAATATGTTAAAGATAAATTGACCAGCTGGGGGATTCCTTTTACGGAAATGGCCAACACTGGTGTGGTGGGTTTAATTACAGGGGCTAAGGCTTCCGACCAAGTCATCGCTTTGCGTGCCGACATGGACGCATTGCCTATTATCGAAGCAAACGACAAGCCATACAAATCAAAAAACGAAGGGGTAATGCACGCTTGTGGTCATGATGTGCATACTTCATCATTATTGGGTACGGCTTATATCCTTAATCAGTTAAAAGAAGATTTTGCAGGAACCGTGAAATTGGTTTTTCAGCCTGCAGAAGAATTGTTGCCTGGTGGTGCAAGCATCATGATCAAAGAAGGGGTGTTGGAAAACCCAGCACCGCAGGCCATCATTGGTCAACATGTAATGCCTTTAATTGAGACAGGAAAAGTGGGTTTCCGTTCGGGAATTTACATGGCTTCTACTGATGAACTCTACGTAACGGTAACGGGTAAGGGCGGACATGGTGCGCAGCCGCATCAAAACATCGACCCTGTGTTGATTACTGCACACATTATTGTGGCTTTACAGCAAATTGTGAGCAGAAATGCTGATCCACGTTTGCCATCTGTATTGTCTTTTGGTAAGGTAAATGCCAATGGAGCGACCAATGTTATTCCAAACGAAGTAAAACTTGAGGGAACCTTTAGAACTTTGAACGAAGAGTGGAGAAATGAAGCCCATCGTTTGATGAAAAAAATGGCCGAAGGAATTGCAGAAAGCATGGGTGGAAGCTGTCATTTCGATATTCACAGGGGTTATCCATTTTTAATTAACGAAGAGAAATTGACAGATAATGCCAAAGCACTTGCCGAAGATTATTTGGGGAAGGATAATGTGATCGATTTGGATATTTGGATGGCTGCGGAAGATTTTGCCTATTACTCACAAGTAACTAATGCTTGTTTTTACCGTTTAGGAACGGGAAATGCAGCAAAAGGAACCACCTATTCGGTACACACTCCAAATTTTGATATTGATGAAGATGCGCTGAAAACCTCTACAGGTTTAATGGCCTACCTTGCCCTGAAACAATTGGGGAATTAACTCGTCAAACAAATGTTAGGCATATAAATTGCTAAAGTAAAGAGCATTTACTTTTTACTTTAGCTTTAATTTTTATCATGAAGAGATATTTTTTCGTTATTCTTTCACTGCTGTTTTTTGTGGAGGCCAAGGCCCAACAAATTCCTCGGTTTAACCCCGATACCATCAAAACAATTACGCTTGATTCGGTGGTGAATATTAAAGCAAAGCGACTGAACATTGAGACTTTTATTGATGCTATCATCAACGACACTAGTTTCTATCAGGCTTTCCGCAATATGAAAAAATATACTTTCATTGCTGAAAATAGGGTATTTACCTACGATAAGAAAAATCAGGTAGACGGCCGTATTTATCGGAAGATACGTCACAATAATGATGGGCCATATAAAATGGAATATCTGGTAAAGGAAGATAACGGAAAAGTGTACAAGAAGAACGGTAAATACCAGTTGTATACGGTTGAAATGTTCGATTATATCTTCATGAATGCCTATAACACTGATTTTGTGCCTAACTCGGCCCCAAGTACTGAAAAAGGTAAGAAAAGCTCCAATGAAGGTTATAAGGACAAGTTAAAAACCCTGATATTTAATCCTGGAAGACCTATTAAAGGGATCCCTTTTATTGGCAGCAAAACAGAAATTTTCACTGCAAATATGCGACAGAATTACGATTACACCTTCCATAGTGGGATGTACTTAGATTCTATCCCTGTTTATCGTTTTAAGGTTGCAGTAAAACCTGATTTATCTAAATGGACCAAAGATGGCATCATGATCAAAGAATTGGTCACTATTTTCGATAAGCGTAATTTTGAAATTCTTGGCCGTTATGTAGATATGAAGTATAGTAATTTGCTATTCGACTTTGATGTGCAGATGAATATCGAAATGAGTTATTTTGATGACGTAAAGCTACCTACTAAAATTACTTATCAAGGTAATTGGGATTATCCGTTTAAAAAAGAAGAAAGAGCCAGCTTTTTAGTGCTGCATAAAGATTATCACTTGGGCAAAGGAAAATAACTATGGCTTCAAAGCAACATCGTTAACAATGTACTTGCTTAATTTTTGAGAAATATTGTTATAATCTATGGTTTCTTTTTTAGCGTCTATTTTAACCTCTGCACCGTGAATAACATTGTGTAAAATCATACTTAAGCTCACCACGGCAGCGGTACCACCTATCCCAACCAACACTGCAACATTAGCGTCGTCAATAGATTGGGCAGCCACAATTGTACCTACCGCTAAAGCGCCGGTAACTGCGGCATAACCTATATCACTTCGGTGCTTGTAAACTTTTATACGACTTATTTTTTGATAAGCAATGGGATGTGCAACATCTCTCTTGTCAACCAATACCAAGGCCGATTCATTAATGTCGGTAATTTTTCCGTGTATCTTCTGGTTTCCTTCCACAAAAACGATTGCAGTAAAAGGTGCTCTTTTCTTTTGCGCAAAGCTAACATTTATAAATAGGAGAGTTAATAGAAGGGCAAGTGAAGATTTAGCCAATAATTTCATCAGTACGGGGTCGAAAAATTTAATCAAAGATAGAAAATAAATGCGATGTTGATATTTACAGTCAAACAATTAACTTTAGTGCATAAAAAATTGACGGATGAAAACCTTTTTAAAACTATCAGTAATGGCGTGTGCCATTTTTCTTCTAATCGCTATGAAATCTAACCGTAAACGTGTGGTGTTTTTTGGAGACTCTATTACCCAACAAGGAAGCACAAAAGTAAATGGTTACATTAATGTGCTCAAAAAACAAGTAGATACCAATAAACTTGAACTCATCGGTGCTGGTGTTGGAGGTAATAAAGTATACGACCTTTATTTGCGTTTGGAAGAAGATGTATTAGCAAAAAAGCCAGATTTGGTATTCATTTACGTTGGCATTAATGATGTGTGGCACAAACAAACTTCTAGAACAGGTACTGATTATCCTAAATATATCAAGTTTTATCAAGCATTGATCGACAAAATCAAAGCTGGGGGTAGCAAAATAGTATTGTGTACGCCATCGGTAATTGGAGAGAAAAAAACGGGCGCTAACGAGTTGGATGCCGAATTAGATAAATATGCCGAAGCCATTAGAGAACTTGCCGTTAAAAATAAACTTCCACTTTGTGATTTAAGAAAAGCTTTTGCCAGCTACGAAGAAAAGAATAATGCGGAGGATTTAGAAAAAGGGATCTTAACAACCGACCGCGTACACTTAAACGACAAAGGCAATTTATTTGTGGCCGAGCAGATACTGCCTTTCGTTAAACTTTAAGAGATACTGTAGTCTACGCCATCAAGAAATTTTCTTTCGGATGGTGTAGATTTCTGACATTTCTTAGCAGTCTAAGACCGTAAAAAATGCTAAATTTGAAGTCCCATTTAGGAAAGGATTAGCGAGAAATGATTACAGCAGAAACCATAGAGAAAATTAAGGAAACCGCACGGATAGAGGAAGTGGTTGGCGATTTCGTGCACCTTAAAAAACGTGGTTCAAGCTTAATTGGTAACTGTCCTTTTCATGGTGAAAAAACACCTTCGTTTCACGTTTCGGTAAACAAAGGGATCTACAAATGTTTTGGATGTGGGGTAGCTGGTGATTCAGTACGTTTTGTAATGGATCATGAGAAATACACTTATCCAGAAGCCTTAAAATACCTTGCCACCAAATACAATATTGAGGTTGAAGAAACGGTAGAAAGTAAGGAACAGGTTGAGTTAAACAGTGCAAGGGAAAGTCTTTACATTGTGTCGCAGTTTGCCGCCAATTATTTCGAAGAGCAACTTTGGAATAGCGATGATGGGAAAGCTATTGGTCTTAGCTACTTTAAGGAACGTGGTTTTAGGGAAGACATCGTCAAGAAATTCAACTTAGGTTACTCACCCGATGTTTGGGATGCACTTACGCTAGAGGCGGTTAAAAACCAACATGCCGAAGAATACCTTGAAAAAACAGGCCTTTCTATCAGAAATGATAAAGGGAAATTGTATGATAGGTTCCGTGGCCGTGTAATGTTCCCCATTCACAATTTTACGGGCAGGGTTATTGGTTTCGGTGGACGTACCTTAAAAACAGATAAAAACGTACCCAAATACGTTAACTCTCCAGAAAGCGATATCTATCACAAATCAAATGTGCTGTATGGTTTGTATCATGCTAAAAAGGCCATTCGTGATCAGGATAATTGTTATTTGGTAGAAGGCTATGCCGATGTTCTGGCGGTTCATCAGGCCTATATTGAGAACGTTGTTGCCTCTTCGGGAACCTCATTAACCATTGAACAAATCAAGCTCATTAGCAGGTTTACCCAAAACGTGACCATTTTATATGATGGTGATGCAGCAGGGATCAAGGCCTCTTTGCGTGGGCTTGACATGATTTTGGAAGAAGGACTGAACGTAAAAGTGGTTTCTTTTCCAGATGGCGATGACCCCGATTCGTACATGCACAAAGTGGGTGCTGGCGCATTTAAAACCTACATTGAAGAGCAGCGACAGGATTTTATCCTCTACAAAGCCAATATTTTGTTGGCTGAGGCAGGAAAAGATCCGATCAAACGGGCAGGCATCATCAGAGATATTGTAGAGAGCATTGCCAAAATACCTGACAACATTAAGGCTTCGGTCTTTGTAAGGGAATGTAGTCACCTCCTGGAGATTGAAGAGCGGGTGTTGCTTACCGAGCTAAACGCTATCAAACTGGCCAAAAGCAAAAAAGCAGCAGCTTCTAGTGCCCCAAAATCATCAGGTTATGGTCATCCCGATATGCCACCAGATGATCTTTTTGCCGAAGAGGGAGGTGCAGTAGCAGAACCTTCACAAAGTACCACCGAGCAAATTAGCTCTGATCTTTTACAGGAACATGAAATAGTAAGGCTATTGCTCACTTTTGGTCACGAGCTGGCTACGTGGGAGCAAACAGACAATATGTATGTTGGTTCATTCATTATCCAGAATCTTAGTGATGTTACTTTTGATAATGAGATGTGTAACCGAGTGATTGATTACTATCGTACGGAATTGGAGAATGGGCAGTTGCCAACCATCAATCAGTTTTTAAGAAGTGAGGATGGAGACATTGCTAATTTAGCCATCACTTTAACCACTTCACCTTACAACTTGAGCGAAAACTGGTTGAACAAGCATCAAATTTACGTTAAAGATGAAAGCCAAAATATTAAAGCAGCAGTGCTTGGGGGCTTGTATCATCTTAAAAAACGGAAGGTAGATAAAATGCTTGTCGATTTGATGAACCAAATGAAAGATGAACGTGATGAAGTCAATCTTGAGGCGCTGCAAGGTCGCTTTATGCAAGTTAAAAATGTAGAACGTACCATTTCGAAATTTTTAGGCTCGGTAATCGTTAAATAAAGCAAAGAAAAAGACTAGTGTAATAGGTTAAGCGTAACGTGTTTGGCGTTGTGAGGCATGATCTACAACTCGTAACTTGCAACTTATAACTTTCTACCTTTAACTTATATGGCAATCCACAACGACAGAGGCAGGGCTGGCGAAAAAGCCGCGGTACAGTTTCTCCTAGAAAAGGGATATGAAATTTTGGACGAAAACTGGACTTTTGGCAAAGCCGAAGTAGATATTGTTGCGCTTCATTCAAATACCATTATCTTTATAGAAGTTAAAACACGCAGTTCGGTAGCTTTTGGGATGCCCGAAGATTTTGTAAGTTTGGCTAAACAGCGACAATTAGAGCTGGCATCGCAAGCCTACATCGAGATCATGGATTACCAAGGGGAGATTAGGTTTGACGTAATTGCGGTGCTTTTAACCAAAAATAACACGTTTAACATCAACCATATCGAAGATGCTTTTTGGCCCTACACGTAAAATATCGATCCTCTTATTAGGATGTATTTCTCTTTTTCAGTTTGCCTGCAATAACAAGGTGGCTAATTACATTACTTTTAAAAATCCGCTACAGGGCGAAAGTTTCCATGCAGGAAAGCCTGTTAAGGTGGAGCTTGATATTCCTGAAAAAACGGAAATACAAAATATCAGTTATTTGATAGATGGAAAGCCCTTTGCAGAAAAAAACACCAAGGAGTTTGTATGGTTAGACACTCAAAACTTGCCATTGGGCTATAGAATGCTCACTGCCATTGTAAAAGCAGGTAGCCAGATAGATACCATTACCAATAACATTATTTTAACCACCGATAAGAAGCCAGAGAAGCTAAAATATACTTTAGTGAATACTTTCCCTCATGATACTTCTTCTTACACGCAAGGTTTAAGTTTTGTAGATGGTAAATTGTTAGAAAGCACGGGCCGTAAGGGATTATCACAGTTGCGCTGGGTTAATTTGACCAGTGGAAAAGCCATCAAATCTGTGCCTTTAAAACCCGAATACTTTGGCGAAGGCTCGGTAAAAGTAGGCGACAAAATCATTGTGCTTACTTGGCAAGAAAGTGTAGGCTTAGTATACGATGCGACTTCTTTACAAGAAATAAGCACTTTCCCTTATCAAAGTAGCGTGGAAGGCTGGGGACTTACTTACGATGGCACGCAACTGCTACGCAGTGATGGCTCTAACCGTATCTGGAAAATGAATGCCCAAAATTACAAAGAAGAAGGCTTTGTTGAAGTTTACGACAATAAAGGTCCAGTAGAGCGTTTAAATGAGCTGGAATACATTGATGGAAAATTGTATGCCAATATTTATGGCTCCAACAGAATTGTCATTATTGATTTGAAAACAGGCGTGGTAGAAGCAGAGCTAGATCTTTCTAAATTGGTTCCTAAAAACTATTTCAAAACGGACGAAGAAATTGGCAACAATGTACTGAATGGAATTGCTTATGATCCTGCTACCAAGCGTTTATTTGTAACGGGTAAAAAATGGCCAAATCTTTTTGAGATAAAGTTGGATAAGAAGAAGTAACGTTGCAAATTGCTTTTCTCTCCATTTTAGGGAGAGATGTCTGAAAGACAGAGAGGGTTTTCAAGAAATTTAACCTTGCTCTTCTAAAAATAAAAAAAGCCACTCTCTTAAAAGTGGCTTTTTTATTTGTTACTTATCTCCGTTTTCTTTTAAATAACCCTGATAGGTGACAGATTGCTTATTGTTGCTGTTCAATGAAAGCGTTACATAGCCATTGTCACTAATGTTAAAGGCCAAACGGTAGTTTTCCTTGGCGTCCTTCGTTTCCACTAAAGTATCCCATCCGCGTTTTTTGCCTTTGGTAGACTTATAGTTGAATTTTTTTGAAGTAAACTTAACGCCAGCATCATCTTGGTTAATTGGTGCATTAAACGACCTGCCGTAATAAGGCAGATAAGCCACCACGCTGTCTGGTGTCACCTTCACTTCGTAATAAGTTTCGGTTAGATTAATGACACCTCCCTGCATAGCACCAGGCATTTTACTCATTACCTTACTGATGTCTTGAGTATTTAAAGGTGTCACCGATCTAGCTACAAAAGTGTAGGTTTTGGCCTCCACAATTTTTGCAGTAGTTGCTTTGTCTGTTTGGGCGACAGCATTTAGCCCACTAAAGGCTAATGCAGTAATTAATAATGTTTTTAACCTATTCATATCTGTGCATTTTTATGTCAATTTATAACTATGATGAACAAAATAAGCAAAATCCATAAATACTTTTCTCACCCGTTTGGGGTGATTATCGCCAATCCTTGTACTGATTAATCAGTCCGTTGGTAGATGAATCATGCGAATTTACAGGTTCATTTCCTTTTAACTCTGGTTGTATTTTTTGAGCAAGTTGTTTGCCTAGCTCTACGCCCCATTGGTCAAAACTGAAAATATTCCAGATAATGCCCTGTACAAATATTTTATGCTCGTAAACCGCAATTAAGCTTCCTAGGCTAAATGGTGTTACTTTTTTCAATAAAATAGAGTTGGTAGGTCTATTGCCTTCAAATACTTTAAAAGGAGCAAGTTTGGCAGTTTCCTCGTGCGTTTTACCTGCTTTAGTCAATTCGGCCACTACCTCTTCCTCATCCTTACCGTTCATTAAAGCCTCAGTTTGTGCAAAAAAGTTAGAAAGCAAAATGGGATGGTGATCGCCCAAAGGATTTAAGCTCTGCGCTGGTGCAATAAAGTCAGAAGGAATCAATTTAGTGCCTTGGTGGATCAACTGGTAAAAGGCATGTTGTCCGTTGGTGCCAGGCTCACCCCAAATTACTGGGCCAGTTTCATACATCACAATTTCGCCATTACGGTCTACATATTTGCCGTTGCTTTCCATATCTCCTTGTTGGAAATAGGCTGCAAAGCGATGCAGGTATTGGTCGTAAGGTAAAATGGCTTGTGTTTCGGCACCAAAGAAATTGATATACCAAACGCCCAAAACGCCTAAAATCACTGGAACGTTTTCTTCGAAAGGAACGGTTGAGAAATGTTTATCAGTAGCATGTGCACCAGCCAACAGTTGTTTAAAGTTGTCGAAGCCAATGCCTAAACTGATAGAAAGCCCAATAGCGCTCCATAAGGAATAACGACCACCTACCCAGTCCCAAAATTCAAACATGTTTTCAGTGTCAATACCAAAAGCAGCTACATCTTTAGCGTTGGTAGACAGTGCTGCAAAATGCTTCGCAATATCGGCTTCCGTAGCGCCTTGTTTAAGGAACCAGCTTCTTGCCGTGTTGGCATTACTCATGGTTTCTTGTGTGGTAAATGTTTTGGAGGCCACTAAAAATAGGGTAGTTTCTGGATCTACGACTTTTAAAGTTTCTGCAATGTGCGTACCATCAACGTTAGAAACAAAATGTAGATTTAACCTCGTTTTGTAATGCTTTAAAGCTTCGGTAACCATCACTGGGCCTAAATCAGAACCACCAATGCCAATATTAACCACATCAGTAATTTGTTTGCCAGTGTAGCCTTTCCATTCGCCAGAAATAATGGCATTGCTGAATTTTTCCATTTTGGCCAAAACCGCATTCACCTCAGGCATTACATCTTTACCATCCACTAAAATTGGGGTATTGCTTTGGTTGCGCAAAGCGATATGTAATACTTCACGGCCTTCGGTCTCATTAATCTTTTCACCTTCGAACATAGCCTTTATCGCTTCATCAAGCTTACATTCTTTAGCCAATTGGATAAGTAATGCCATGGTTTCGTCGTTGATCCTGTTTTTTGAATAATCAAATAGGATATCCTCAAATAATACCGAAAACTTATTGAAACGATCAGGATCTTCAGCAAATAGAGCTTTAATGTCCGTTTGGTTGATGTTAATATAATGATCGGCTAAATATTGATAAGCCTTAGTCGTCGTGAAATTGATTTTTGGCAACATATAAATGGGTTTTTAGTCTTGTAAAAATACAAATCTGTAAGTTAAATGTTCGTTAATAAAGCCACAGATATGTAGATATTTTATATTTTGATGGTGATTTGCAAATCATAGCTATACAAGTATGATAGAAAAACAGCGCTCATTTTCAATAATTTACTTATATTAGATAGGGTTTAAATTTGCACCTATGTTAGAAAATCTAGAACAATTAGTAAGGGATAATTCCCAAGAATTGGTAGTTGACAATGCACAAATACCAAATGAACAAAATGAGCAGGTTATTCAAGCTGCTTCAGGTTCCATTGTAGAAGTGTTAAAAGATAAGATTGGGTCGGGCAATATTACCGATTTGATTAGTTCCTTTACTCAAGGGAATGGTACTGGTGGAAATGTGATGGAACAGGCAACGGCTAGTTTTACGGATAAGTTAGGTGGTTTGGGGATCAATGCAGAAACTGCAAAAAGTATCGGGTCTTCCTTAATTCCGATGGTGCTGTCAAAGTTTTTTAATAAGGCAGCAGATCCTAACGATAGTTCGTTTAACCTACAGGAAATTTTAGGTCAGTTTGGTGGCGCCGATGGAAAGTTTGATTTCAATGATGTTAAAGATTTGTTGGGAGGAGGAAGCAAAGGCGAGAATGGTGAAGGTGGCCTGCTGGACAAGTTGAAGGGATTGTTTTAGTTTTAAAAGAAATAGAGCAAACACAATTTCTAGTTAACGATATGAACAAGAAAGTAATCATTGTTTTTATACTGGCACTCGGATTGCAATTTGTTACTAGTTGTAATACTAATTGCAGGTGTAGCCCCGTTAGGGATATTTATTACACGAATAGCGGAGTAACTGTTAAAAATTTAGATTCTAAATTGCCCGTGCCTTTCGTTACAACCTCCAAAATAATTGCTGGTGCAAATTATGGTATTCAGATCGAGTTGCAGATACAACAATTAGTACGACGTAAACAAAACGTAAATTGGGGATTAATACAATCCGCTTACGCATGTAGCTGTATAGGAGATAATTATTTAGCTAAGGAAAGTATTTTGTCTGTTGAGATTTTCTCTAACAATGATTTTAGTTCTGATTATCCAAAAAATACAGATTTGAGTTCTTTGTTTAAGATTAAAGCGAATAATAGTACAACCACTATAGAAGAACATACTAAGCTAATCAACAACCATAAATATGGTTACCCGAATCTCTTTTATGGAGGTGTTTTCCTACAGGTTAAGCCAAGTGTTAGTAGTAAGCATGAATTTAAAATTCGTATAACACTATCGGACGGGAGAATTTTAGAAGGAAAAACTACTGAAGTTGAATTGACTTAGAAACCGTTTCGATATTGAAGCCATATAGGCACATAAGATTTTATGACATTAGGTATCATGTAGCATTTTCATGAAAATCTATGTGTCTATATGTCTATGTGGTTGTCATTATTTTAAATCAAATTCAGAGCTTTTGAGATTGATGAATTTTTACCAAGTTTTGCTATCTTGTATTCAAACCTAAACTAAGATGAAGAAACTTTTACTTTTAACTGCGGCATTGCCTTTATTTGCTGCAGCCCAAAACAATACCCTAAAAATAGATGCTGCTAAAAGAGCTGAAGCCATTACCCAAAAGGTGATCGACTGGCGGAGGGATTTCCACGAACATCCTGAGCTGGGTAATCAGGAAACACGTACCGCAGGGATTATTGCCAAACATTTACAAGCTTTAGGTTTAGAAGTAAAAACTGGTGTGGCCAAAACAGGTGTAGTGGCGGTGCTAAAAGGAGGAAAGCCTGGACCTGTAGTGGCTTTGCGTGCAGATATGGATGGTTTGCCAGTAACTGAACGTGGAAATTTGCCTTTTGCCTCAAAAGTACGGACAACTTATAACGGTCAGGAAGTGGGTACGATGCATGCTTGTGGTCATGATTCACATGTAGCCATTTTGATGGGCGTAGCCGAAGTACTTACTGGAATGAAGAAAGATTTGGCGGGAACAGTAAAATTTATTTTCCAACCTGCGGAAGAAGGAGCTCCGGTAGGTGAAGAAGGTGGGGCGGAACTGATGGTGAAGGAAGGTGTGCTGGAAAATCCTAAAGTAGAAGTGATTTTTGGATTGCACATTAACTCGCAAACTCCCGTTGGGCAACTTACTTACAAACCTGGTGGAACCATGGCAGCGGTAAACGATATGAAAATTACGGTTACGGGCAGACAGGCGCATGGTGCTTACCCTTGGAGCAGTATTGATCCTATTGTGGTTTCGGCGCAAATAGTAAATAACCTGCAAACGATAGTAAGTAGGAACTTGAATGTTACGGAAAATCCAGGAGTGGTGACTATTGGAAGTATTCAAGGCGGAGTGAGGTCAAACATTATTCCTGAAAAAGTAGAGATGTTGGGAACCGTGCGCAATTTTACCAAAGAGGATGAAGCGATGTTTATTGAGCGGATTAAAACCATTGCAACTAAAACCGCTGAAGCTGCAGGAGCAAAAGCCGAAGTGTTAATTCCTTACAGTGCCCATTATCCAGTAACCTTTAATGATATTGCTTTAACAGAAAAAATGCTGCCTACTTTGCAATATACTGCTGGAGCAGATAACGTGAAATTGAAACCTCCTGTAACGGGTGCCGAAGATTTTTCTTTTTATCAGGAGAAAGTGCCTGGATTGTTCTTCTTTTTAGGAGCAATGCCCAAAGGACAAGATCCATTAAAAGCACCATCGCATCATACACCCGATTTTTTTATTGATGAAAGTAGCTTCAATTTAGGAGTAAAGGCCTTGTGTAATTTAACGTTGGATTATATGGGGATGAAGAAGAAATAAGAGTTATTTATTTTAACCAGCTTGGACATTTAAGAGCATTTTAGTTTTTAAAATATTAAGGAACATTACGTTTTTCAATCAATTCTTATTTATCTTAATTTCTTAATGTTTTAATCGTATAGCTTAGATGAACTTAGGTGCCTAAGGTGTTTTTTATTTCGCCATTTTGTAACATTTTAGATTTGAACCATTAAGGCATTAAGGAACATTAAGTTTTCCTACCACGTCTTAATTTCTTAGCCGTATAGCTTAGGTGAACTAAGGTGTCTTAGGTGGTTTTTATTTTGCCATCTTACAACATTTTAGATTTGAACCATTAAGGCATTAAGGAACATTAAGTTTTTATCGGTCCACGTCTTAATTTCTTAGTCATCTAGCTTAGGTGCACTAAGGTGTCTTAGGTGGTTTTATTTTACTATTTTAGAATATTTAGATTTGAACCATTAAGGCATTAAGGAACATTAAGTTTTTATCGGTCCACGTCTTAATTATCTTAATTTCTTAATGGTTTTTCTGCTCAATGCTTAAATGAACTTAGGTGTCTTTAGATGGTAAAATTCCTATATTTGCCCTTATGACTAAAGAACAGTTGCAGGATTTAAGAGATAGATTAGCTTCTCTGAGGAGGCATCTTTGACGTTGATGAGCTTTTATACCAAATAAGCGAGGAAGAAAAAATTACCCTCGGTCCTAATTTTTGGGACAACCCTAAAAAAGCGGAACAGCTATTAGCCCAAATTAGCACTAAGAAAAAATGGACAGAAGGATTTGCACAAGCTACTGCTGCTTATGATGATGCCGCTGTACTTTATGATTTTCAACAAAGTGGTGATGCTAGCGAAGAAGAAGTAGAAGAGCAATATCAGCAGGCTTTAAAAACGATAGAGGAGCTGGAGCTGAAAAACATGCTCAACAGTAAGGAAGACCAATTAAACGCCGTATTGCAGATTACCGCAGGCGCTGGTGGTACCGAAAGCTGTGACTGGGCCAGTATGCTCATGCGGATGTACATTATGTGGGCCGAAAAGAATGGCTACAAAGTGAGCGAACAAGATTACCAAGAAGGAGAGGTGGCTGGTGTAAAAACAGTAACCTTGGAAATTAGTGGTGAGTTTGCTTATGGCTATTTGAAAGGTGAAAATGGAGTACATCGTTTGGTGCGTATTTCTCCGTTTGATTCAAATGCACGCCGCCATACTTCTTTTGCTTCGGTGTATGTTTATCCTTTGGTAGATGATACCATTGAAATAGAAGTTAACCCTGCCGATATTGAGTTTGAGACTTTCCGATCGGGCGGTGCTGGTGGACAGAATGTAAACAAAGTGGAAACTGCGGTACGTTTGTATCATAAACCATCGGGAATTATCATCAAAAACCAAGAATCCAGATCACAATTGCAGAATAAGGAGAACGCCATCCGTTTGCTGAAATCGCAGTTATACGAAATTGAGATGCGTAAACGAATGGAAGCGACAGCCGCCATAGAAGGAAGCAAAAAGAAAATTGAATGGGGTTCGCAAATTAGAAGTTATGTATTGGATGATAGAAGGGTGAAAGACCATCGCACCAATTACCAAACCTCTAACCCCGATGCGGTGCTGAATGGAGACATTAATGAGTTTTTAAAGGCTTATTTGATGGAATTTTAATTGGATTTACGATATTAGATTTACGAGCTACAATTTGCCCCAACTATTTAACAAACTAAAAATGATCATATCTTCCAGCTTTCGGAATCTCGGACTATTATTTTTTCTTCTATTTGTGGTCATAAATGTTAATGCCCAACAAGCGATATCATTATACGGAGGAGCTATTCCAGGTGCGAAACCAACCCCAGCTGATTATGTAGAGGAAACTGTTACTCGGGAAGACAAAGTGGTTAGAACAAGTAAAGTGTCCAAACCAGAGCTGTATGTTT
Organism: Pedobacter sp. ASV17; assembly: GCF_016429065.1. Classification (GTDB taxonomy): domain Bacteria; phylum Bacteroidota; class Bacteroidia; order Sphingobacteriales; family Sphingobacteriaceae; genus Pedobacter. The sequence goes on along the minus strand of NZ_JAELTX010000042.1, from coordinate 20,874 downwards.
ATCAGCCAACAGCACCAAATGGTACGGCGGTAATTATCTGCCCAGGTGGTGGCTATGGAATTTTGGCTATTGATAAAGAAGGACATGATGTTGCCAAGAAATTTCAAGAAATTGGAGTGACTGCTTTTGTGTTGAAATATCGTTTGCCAAGCGATTTAATCATGAAAGATAAAAGTACAGGCCCAATGCAAGATGCTTTACAGGCCATTTATCTCGTGAGAAAGAATGCAGCCTTATGGGGTGTTGATCCCAATAAAATAGGCATTATGGGTTTTTCAGCAGGAGGGCATTTGGCATCAAGTGCTAGTGTTCACTACGCCGACATGAAAATTGATAACCAAGAGAACATCAGTTTACGTCCTAGTTTTTCTATCCTAATTTATCCCGTAATCAATTTTGGGCAATACACTCATGCAGGTTCGGTAAAGAATTTATTAGGAGAAACACCTACCGACCAGCAAAGAAAATACTTCTCTTCGGAATATCAGGTGAATGCGCAAACACCCCCAGCCTTTATGGTACATGCCAATACAGATAAAACGGTACCCGTGCAAAATAGCATGAGGTATAATGAGGCTTTGGTGAAAAATGGGGTGTCAGCAGAGCTGCATGCCTACCAGGCTGGTGGACACGGCTTTGGACTGTACAATAAAACCACCAAAGATGATTGGTTTGAACGTTTAAAAAATTGGATGCAGGCGAATAAATGGTAAGCTTTTGGGCTAACAAAGTTTTTCTTCCAAATCTGTATCAAATTTCTATTTTTGAGACTTAGTTTAAAATTAAAATAACCTTAATGAGTAATTGGTTAAACAAAAATGGCATTCATATTGCCATTCTAGCAGCATTTGTAGTGATCTGCTTTATTTATTTCAGTCCAGTTTTGCAAGGTAAGGCACCAGCGCAGAGCGATGTCCTCCAATCTAAAGCCATGCAAAAAGAAATCATGGAATATAAAGAGAAAGATGGCAAAGGACCACTTTGGACCAACCAAATGTTTGGTGGTATGCCAGCCTATCAAATTTGGGTGCAATATGCTTACAATGGAGCTACTTATGGTATTGCTTTAGTGACCAAGGCACTTCCAAATCCAGTAGGTACCGTATTACTTTTATTAGTTGGGGCTTATTTTCTTTTTATCACTTTAAAAGTAAATCCTTGGCTGGCTGCTGCGGGGGCCATAGCCTTTGCTTTTACCACCTACAATTTCGTGTTAATTGCTACTGGACACAGTAATAAGGCGCTAGCTATCGGCTTTTTTGCCCCTATTATTGCCAGTCTTTTTATCACTTTACGAGGTCGGTATTTATTGGGCGCTAGTTTAACTGCGTTATTTTTAGCTTTAGAAATTAGGGCCAATCACGTACAAATGACTTATTACCTATTCCTTTCTCTATTGATTTTAGTAGGAATAGAATTATATCAAGCTTATAAAAATAAAACCTTACCTGCTTTTGGTAAAGCCATTGGTTATTTGGCAGGTTCAGTAATTTTGGCGGTAATGATCAACGCCAGTTTGTTGTGGACTACTTCTGAATATGCAGGAGAAACCAACAGAGGCAAATCTAACTTGACCGATACCGTAAGTCAGGAAAAAGCGGGAATGAGCAAAGAATATGCTTATGGTTGGAGCCAAGGCGTAGGCGAGAGTTTCAGCTTTTTAATCCCGAATTTATATGGAGGTGCTACTGGTATTGATGAGCTAGTGAAGCCTGAAAGCAATATGTATAAAGCGGTAGCCGCAGATTTTTCAGGTGGTGACCCAACACAAACCACTCAAATTATTCAGCAGTTGGCGGGTAGCTTTAATATGCAAGAATACTGGGGCGAAAAACCTTTTACTTCTGGAGGATACTATTTTGGAGCCATTGTGTGCTTTTTGTACGTCTTCGGTTTGTTCATTGTGCGTAGTCGCATCAAATGGTGGATTTTAGCAACGACCGTATTGTTTATCCTATTATCCTTTGGTAAGAACTTCCCGTATGTATCTGACTTGTTTTTCGATTACTTCCCACTTTACAATAAATTTAGGGCAGTTGAATCTATTTTGGCTGTAGTAGGCTTAATGGTGCCAATCTTGGCTTTCCTAGCGTTGAAAGAAGCACAAGAAAGCAAATTGGAGCAAAAAGAATTGGTGAAAAAACTAACTTGGTCTGCTGGAATCGTTGGAGGCTTTGCTTTAATTGTAGCTGTGGTGCCAACCTTGTTCTTTAGTTTTAAGACCAATAACCACGCGGATATTGTACAGGCTTTAACGCAAGCTTTGCAAAACAATGCCGCCGCCGCACAAAAATTAGTTAATGCACTTGTACAAGACAGGATTGCCATTGCTAGGGCTGATGCGATTAGAGCTTTCTTGTTTGTTGCCTTCGGTTATGCCATTGTTTGGGCCTTTATCACCAAGAAATTAAATGCACAAGTAGCATTTGGTCTATTGGCCTTTGCCGTATTAATTGATATGTGGCAAGTGGATCGTAAGTATTTGAACAGCAAAAATTTTGAAAGCAAATCAACCCTTAATAACTATTTCCAACCTAGAGATATCGATCATTTGATTGCTGGCGATAAAGATCCTAACTATCGTGTATTTGATCAAACCATCAATACTTTTAGCGATGCTAGCACCTCTAACTTTCATAAAACAATTGGTGGTTACCATGCAGCGAAATTGAAGAGATATGACGAGTTGATCCAGCATCAGTTTAGCAAAAGTGTGAACCAAGATGTATTGGATATGCTAAACACGAGGTATTTCATTACCAAAGATCCTCAAAATGGTTCATACCGTATGAGCAGAAATGCAACGGCTTTGGGCAATGCGTGGTTAGTGAAAAGCGTACAGTTCGTGAAAAATTCTGATGAGGAAATGAAAGCCATCAGTAGCTTTGATCCTAAGGTTGAAGTGATTGTAGATGAGCAGTATAAAAAATTATTGGATACTACTCGTTTAGGAGCTGATCCGAGTGCTTTTATCAAAATGGAGAAATACCACCCTGATCATATTGAATATAGCTACAGCGCACCGCGTGATGTGATTGCGGTATTCTCTGAAGTTTACTATGACAAAGGATGGAACATGTATGTAGATGGTGTTCAAAAACCTTATTTTAGAGCTGATTACGTATTGCGTGCCGCTCAACTAGAGTCGGGTAACCACAAAGTGGAATTTAAATTTGAACCTAAATCTTATTACTTAGGCGAGAAGATTTCATTGGCAGGTACCATTTTATTGGTGCTATGTCTTGGCTTTGCTGGTTATAGCGAAAACAAAAAGAAAAAAGCAACCGCTTAATATATTAACTGGTGGTTTACTCATTAACATACCAGTCATCACAAAAAAAGGCCGTTGAAAAATCAGCGGCCTTTTGTTTTTAATAGAGATAAACTACAATGAAACTTAAACCTTTCTCACAAACCAAGTATTTATGGATGCTCATCATCCTGCTTTCCATCATTGCCATCATTTTTAAATCAACTTATAGGCAATACATTTACGCAAACCAGATCAATGATTATGGTATTGCAGATTCTTCACCAAATTTCTTTGCGGGACTGATTATTGTACTGCTCTATTTTGTTCAAGATCAAAAGACAACTTTGCAAAAGCATGCTTTATTTGCTGCGGTTGGACTTGTAGGTTATGAATTAATTCAAGGGAGTGTTTTTAAAAACAATGTTTTCGACTATAAGGATATTTTGGCTTCAATCTTCGGTGCTTTTATGGGTTATTTCATCTGTTCGAAATTTAAATCATCGCTGATTTTTAATGGTCAAGAAGTGATCAATGCAAGATAGGCTAATGTTTTGCTAGCAGTTTGTAGTTCGTTAATATCAAAAAATCAGCTTAAATGAAACCTCTAAAGCGCTTCTTATCCTTGATCTTACTAGTAGGGATCTTGTTCTCTTGTGGGCAAATCAATCAAGATAAAAAGAAAAGAACAGCCTTGAAGGATACTGTTCAAGCAAAATCTCTAAAGGAAGAACAATTAGAAAGGAGAAAGGCAATTGATGCGCAAGAAAGGGTGGATAGTTTAGCATTGGCGAAAGTGCTTGATGAAGCGCTAAAAATTGCCGTCGAAAATATCATTAAGAACAGGTTTAAAAAGTCATACGATGCGATTATTGATAGTGGCCATGTTGTAAATGTTAAGGTGAATTCGGATTATTTTTTTAGTAAAAATCAACCGCACTTGGTTATTCGCAGAACTGATCGAAGCGGAATTTTCATAGATATTTATTCAAAAAATAAGAACCAATATGAAAGAGTGCTTACCCATCAAGAACACATCAATACCTATGTGAGCGATACTGTTAGAGATATCAACGGTGATGGGTTAAGAGACTTTGTAGTAAACACCTACGGCAGCACTGGTTGTTGCTTAAAAGCCTTTAGTAGTGTGTATTTAATTAGACAAGGCCAACAGAACTTTTCCAAACAAATTGAGTTCATCAATCCCACCTTCTCGGCAAAAGAGAAACTTATTAGAGGAGTTTGCTACGGTCATCCAGGAGAAACTGAATTGTACAAGTATCAATGGAAAGGAGAGGGAATTGATACCTTGGAATACATCTATTACGAAAAAAGCAGTAAAGGCAAGAAAACAGGGATAATTATTAGCTCAAATGTTAGACCCTATGATAAGGGGGAGAAGTTTAGAAAGCGGTTGAAGGCTGTGCCAAAAGAATATAGGAAGATAGAGGGGTATGATTGGTTTACTGGGAAAGGATATTAGTGATAAATGAATTTAGGTAGTTGTCTTGCGGTTTAAATAATGGTAAAATGAATGAAGGTGTCTAATCAATAGGATCCCTAACTGTTCCAAACTTGAGCCCCTGTTCTAAAAAGAAATCACGCAGGATGTCATGTTTTTGCTCACATTCATCTCCAACTTTTACTCGCTTTGAGCTAACGCGACTGCGTCGGCAACCAAAACAAATCTCTACATATTCAAAAACACGATCGTTCGAATCAAAAAATACAATCCCGTTTCTAGGTTCATAGCAACTAGCGCCTATGTCAACAGCCTTATAGGCAAGATGAGGTACTGGAGTTCTACCTATATTATAAAAGATGTTGGTGAGTTCATTGATTTGATTAATCGCAAGTGTTTTTTGTTCGCGAATTTTAGATTGATCTAGCTTTCCTTTTTTTACAGGAAGCGGTATCGTGAAATCACTATTGGGGTCATCGAAAGAAATCAATTCGATTCTTTTCGCTTTGTTAAAAGGATAATTTTTATTTCGTTCGGTAACGGAAAACAAATCGGTTTTTAAGCATTGGATATTAACATCGGCCAACGAATCATTTTTTCTAGTGAAAAGAGCTGGCACTCCTTTTATTCTAGCGTGGAATTTTTTGATGCCGTTAAGAATGAAAAAGTCATGTTGGTCGCCAACTTTTACCACAAATGAAATCGAATCGAGCGTTGAAATAAACGTTATTTTTATTGGGTTGTCTTCAATACGCACCTCTAATACATCTATTTTCTTTTTGAAAGATAAAACCCAAGATTGTTCATTTAAATAATTGTCGGCCTTAATGTCTAAGGTGTCTGTATTGGATTTTAGTATAGGTAATGTTTGCTTTTTTTGCCCGTAGACATTGATTGTAATGCATACAAGTAAAATTAAATAGGTTGATTTGATCATAATAGCAGAGGCTCAAGAAATAAACCTAAGATAATCAATTCTCGTTAACCAAATATCCTTGTATTTTTATTTGAACATTAGACATCAACAAACAAAAAGCAAAATACGCCTGTTATTTAATCACCTAAACAATAACAATATGAAAACGAAGAAAATTTGGGCTAACCTAGCGGTGCAAGATGTGGAGCGTACCAGAGCTTTTTATACCCAATTGGGGTTTACTCCAAATGGACACAACAATGCACCAGATTTGGCGAGTTTTCTGTTTGGTGATGCCAACTTTATCATTCATTTTTTTCAGAAAGAAGCTTTGTTATCGAACATGCAGGGAACATTTGCTTTGGCAAAAGAGGGGAACGAAGTGATTTTTAGTCTTGCTGCAGATACTGATGAGGAAGTAAACCAATGGGCTGAAGCCGCCCGTAAGGCAGGAGCTGATATTTTTCAAGAACCAGGAAGGTATGGAGGTTATTACTTCTGTGCCTTTGCAGATCCAGATGGACATAAATTCAATGTGCTTTCATTAGAAGGCATGTAACCTTGAGCTTAATTTTTGGTATCTTGGCTTAACTAAAACAAGCTTTTTAGTGCTATGGACAACAGTTTACGCTACCAACTTCTTAAACCACCTACGGTTTTGGAAGATTTTGTAGAGAGTTTTTGGTATTTGCAAAACCAATCAGATCAAGAAAAGGAAGTGGTTTTAATGCCCGATGGGCGTATTGATCTGTTTTTCTCACAAAGCGTGACGGCGGCTTTCCATGTGACCTTGTTGGGTATCGAGATACACCCAGGTAAAGCCAGTATTGCAGCCCAACGTACTACTTTTGCCATCAGTTTTAAACCCTTAGCTGCCGAATATTTGTTTCACGAGCCCTTTGGTCATTTGCTGGGCAAAGCGCAAAATATGCCTGTAGATTTTTGGGATTTTAGTACGGACGATCTACATGATTTTGAGCATTGTTGTACAAAAGCTACCGAGAAAATTCAGTCACTTTTGCCTAAAGAGATTGATAACAGAAAACGGAAACTATTTGAACTCATTTTCGCTTCAAATGGAGCCTTGAGTGTAAAGGAGCTTTCTGAACAAGTATTCTGGAGTAGCCGACAGATCAATCGTTATTTTAATAAACAGTTGGGACTTAGCTTAAAGGCCTATTGTAATATTCTACGTTTTCGCGCTTCTTTCCAACAGATTAAAGAGGGTAAGCTATTTCCAGAACAGAACTTCGCCGACCAATCGCATTTCATTAGGGAAGTGAAAAAGCTTTCGGGTGTTTCTCCAAAGGAACTCAAGCAAAATCAAAACGACCGATTTATCCAATTATCAACCCTAGACCTACCCTAATTTTGTGCCGTAAATAAATGATTTAACGGTATGTTACTACAACATAGACAAATTGCAATTGTGGGCGGCGGCCCAGGTGGATTAACTTTAGCGAGGCTTTTACAACTCCAAAATGTAGTTGTAAAGGTCTACGAACGGGATGCTGATGGGACGGCTCGTCAGCAAGGAGCTACGCTCGACCTGCACGAGGAATCTGGATTAGAAGCCCTTCGTCGTGCAAACTTATTGGGCGAGTTTTATGCCAACTATCGTCCAGAAGCGGGAAGAATGAAGGTGTTAGACCCGCATGCAACTATTCATATGGATGATGATGGTTCTGAAGATGAGGGTGAACATCGTCCCGAAATTGATAGGGCTCCTTTGAGGGATCTCTTGATCCAGTCTTTAAAGCCCAAAACCATGGTGTGGGACAGCCAATTTGTGTCGATGGAGCAAAAAGGAGAAGGCTGGCTGTTGCATTTTAAAAATGGGAACAGTGCCTACGTCGATTTGGTGATTGCCGCTGATGGTGCAAACTCTAAAATTAGACCCTACCTTAACCATATCCAGCCAGTATATTCGGGAATTACTATTGTAGAAGGTAATATTTATCACGCTGCTCAAAATGCGCCGAAACTTTTGAACTTAGTAAATGGCGGTAAAATTTTTGCCATGGGCCAAGAGCAGTCTTTAATTTTAAGTGCAAAAGGAGAGGGTAGTTTGTCTTTTTATACGGGTTGTAAAGTTCCCGAAAATTGGGTAGCCCAAAGCGGGATAGATTTTAGCGACAAACAACAAGTTTTTGACTGGTTTAAAACTGCTTTTGCTGCTTGGGATGATGTTTGGCAGGAGCTTTTTGCAGGTAATGAAATGTGGTTTGTGCCTCGTCCACAATATCACTTTCCTTTGGATCAAAACTGGGAAACTCAAGCAAACCTTACCTTGATTGGCGATGCCGCACATCGTATGCCACCCTATGCTGGTGAGGGGGTAAACATGGCCATGCAGGATGCTTTTGAATTGGCAGCATGCTTAACCAATCCTGATGTTGAAAACATAGCTACGGCTTTAGGTAATTATGAGAAGCAAATGCTCAAAAGAGCTGCCGAAGTAACGGAAATGACTTTGCAAAGCACTGAAATGTTGCACTCGAAGGATGCGGTAAAAAGCTTGTTGGCGATGTTTTAATGAGGTGAAAGATCGTGATTTTTAGACTTACGAAATTTCTAAAACTTAGTAAGTCTTGGCTCCCTTTATTGGAAATAGGATACTTTAAACCTCGTAGGTTTCTAAAACCCAAGGGGTTTGATGCAACTAAAATTAAAGAGCTTTCATATCTAATGCGCTAAGGGTTATCTTTATCAAGAAATCATATCATTGAAATGATCGAATTGAGAGATATTAATCAAGCAAGCCCAGCGGAAATTCAGCGTTTGGCCAATAACCATGCGATTGCGAAGAACCTGAGAGATGTTTTTCCATTTCCTTATGCCTTGGAAGATGCACAGCATTTTCTAGAATTGGCTGCTAATGATAAATTGGGGAAGGTGTTCGGTATCTACCATCAAGATATTTTTATAGGTACTGGTCGCTTAGTTCCTGGACAGGATGTATATCGCATTAATGCCGAAGTTGGGTACTGGATTGGCGAAGACTATTGGGGAAAAGGATATGCCACCAGTGCCGTTAATTTAATGGTAGAATACGCTTTTAAGGAGCTGGGATTGCTAAGGGTTTACGCTTGTGTATTTAGTTTTAATACGGCTTCTATGAGGGTGGTAGAAAAAGCAGGATTTGAAAGGGAGGCCGTTATCAAATCTTCTATCATTAAAGAGGGGAATGTGTATGATGAGTATTTGTATAGCATTAGAAAGCGCTTGTAATTCAAAAATAGAAACTTACGAGGTTTGGGCAAACTTGATAAACTAGCCCCGACAGTAATGGAAAGCCCACAGGTTGAGGAACGAAACCGAGGACTTGGAATGAATGGCGGGACTATCGGAATTAGTATGCATGATTTTTGCGCTTCAAAAAAGGAATAGCCGCTAAAATGTGACAATGACACCATGAAGTTGTAGCGTTTCCCCGAAGCTTCCAAGTTTTCAATGAATGTAAAATTTTGTTAAACTTCCCTTCAATGTCGGGCTAGTTAGGCAATAAATCCTATATTTATCACACTTAGCACTAAGCAAATCGTGTATTAATGAAAGCAATTAAATTCCTGGTCCTGTTGTTTTGTTTGAGCATTACCCTGGCCCACGCCCAACAAGATACCGCCACCCTCAATACAATTATCAACAAAACAAAGCGACTTACCGAGGAACAGCCGCTAGAAAAAGTATACCTGCATTTTGACAAGCCGTATTATGCCGTAGCCGATACCATTTGGTTTAAGGCTTATGTGACCACACAGGGCACGGTGCCATCGCCACTAAGTAAAATAGTTTATGTGGAAATGTATAATGCGGTAGATTCATTAGTGCAAACGGTAAAACTGCCTGTGAAAAATAGTGTGGCTTATGGCAACCTTGCACTACCCATGAATACCTATAAACAAGGTAATTACTATGTGAGGGCCTATACTTTATGGATGCTCAATTTTGATGCGGATTATTTCTTCTCGAAAAATATATTGATAGGAGAGGCGATAGATAAACAATTGCTCACCAATATTAGCTATACCAACGCACCTACGGATAAGGCGATAAAAACCACGGCCCGTATTCAGTTTAAAGATACGAGCAAAAAACCTTTGGCCAATAAAACAGTGAATTGGCGTATGTTCCATAATTATGATGTGTTTAGCAGCGGTCGTGGTACCACAGATGCGAATGGGTATTTGACCGTGACGATAACGAGTAAACCTGGTGATCCTATTAAAAAAGGGACTTTAGTAGCCGATGTGAGTATGGCCGACAAGGAATTGGCCAGTGCTAGTTTTAACATTAGGCAAAATGATAATGGAATTGATTTTCAATTATTCCCTGAAGGTGGTGAGTTTATTTTGGGTATTCCCAATCAAGTGGGCTTTAAAGCGGTTCTTCCAAATGGCTTAGGTACCGATGTAAAGGGCAGTATTTTTGATGATCAGAACAATGAGGTTGGCAGCTTTACTTCAACTTTTGCTGGAATTGGTAGTTTCTTTGTATCGCCAGAAGCAGGGAAAAGCTATAAGCTAAAATATACCAGTAAAGATGGTTTAAGCAAAACGATTGATTTGCCAAAGGCTATTGATGGGATTACTTTACAAGCGAGCAACCCAGCGGCAACGGATTTTATTAACCTACGTATTTTATCCAGTACAGCATTTTTTGAAGCGAATAAAGACAAGTCGTTTTACTTGGTGGGGCAAAACAGTAATAATGTGGCTTATGGTGCACAAATGAATCTTAAAAACCAGGTGATTACCGTTAAAGTTCCAAAGCAGAATTTTCCGTCAGGCATTGCACAACTTACACTATTTAATGAGAAAAGCGAACCTGTGAGCGAGCGTTTAGTGTTTGTATTACATAGTGATGCAATGAACTTGGCGCTTAAGGCTGATTTGCCTGCGTATAAACCTCGCCAAAAAGTAAAGATAAGCCTTGATGCAAAAAGCAAGGGACAGGCTATTGTCGGTGATTTCTCGGTAAGTGTAACCGACGAAACCAAGGTGCCTAGCGATGAGAATAATGAAACAACTATTTTGAGTTCGTTATTGCTTACTTCTGATTTAAAGGGTTACGTTGAAAAGCCCAATTATTATTTCAATAAACCTGATGAAAAGAAGCTGGGAGAGCTGGATAAGTTAATGCTTACCCAAGGCTATAGAAGATTTTCTTATAAAGAAATATTGGCTGGACGTTATCCTAAAATCTTTTTACTTCCTGAACAGGGAATCAGCATATCTGGAACTTTAAGAGACCTTACGGGGATGCCTATTAAAAAAGGTGCCATGCGTATGATGGTGACTGGAAAACCGATTTCGGCTCAAACCATTACCAGTAACGTGGGTGTATTTAACTTTAAAGATCTGGTATTCCCCGATTCATCACAAGTGGTGATTAGTGCACGTTATAATCCTAACTACAACAATTTGATGATCATGTTGGATGGAAGTCCAACGGCAGCTAGGGGAGTTAATTTGCATGCGGCAGATGAAATTGAAAACATTGATACGGCAATGGCTTCTTACTTGAGCAATAGCCAAAGACAATATCGTTTTATGCGCACCCTTAAAACTGTAGAGATTAAAGGGGGGGCAATTAAACGTCCTAGTCATGCAGATCATCCAACACTTTCTGGTTTAAGCCAAATCCCAGATCGTTTTATTGAAGGCACAAGATTTGAAGGTTGTAATTTCCTATTGGAGTGTATCAAAACACAGTTGCCTAGTCTTACTTATGATATGCAGGAACAGAAATTCTATATCACCCGAAATTATAATAATGGCAGTCGTGTGCCGGTGGCTATTTTCCTTAATGGAATGAATGTAGATGTTAATGCTATTAATTCGGTTGGTGCCACTGATTTAGAATCTATAGAGGTTTTCTTGAACGATCCACTGGGTACGGTAGATAGGATGTATGGCACTCAGGGGGTATTGGTGATCAATACCAAGAAAATTCCTAAAGGTGAAAAGATGTCTAAGCAAGACTTCTTGGATATGCTTCCTAAAAAGTATGAAGTGAAATATAATCCGCAAGGCTATAGCAAAGAGCGTGAGTTCTACTCGCCAAAATACGCCCCGAATGCACCTGTCACTAGCAACGATTTAAGAACAACGATTTACTGGAATCCTAAGCTTGTTACTGATGAAAAAGGTAATGTCAGCTTTGAGTTTAATAATGCAGATGGTAAAGGTAATTATAGGGTAGTGGTAGAGGGAATAGACAAAAATGGTAACGTTGGACGTAGAGTGATTAGGTACCTGGTGAAATAGTATTGTTTAGGTTTTTGCTGTCATTCAGAGCGCAGCGAAGAATCTTGTTTAAACCACCTAAGACACCTAAGTTCATCTAAGCACTAAATTCAAAATCTAAAATGTTCCAAGGTGCCTAAGGTGGTTAATTATCTTAAAACATCTAAGATACCTAAGTTCATCTAAGCGAATTCAAAATCTAAAATGTTCTAAGGTGCCTAAGGTGGTTAATTATTTTTTAAACTTAGTTTACCGCTCTTTTAACCCCTCGCACCATTTTGTCAAAAAACTCAAGGCCAGTAGCGTTATTCTTTGAATTTAACAACTCCATTTCCAATTTGCCTGGATTAAAGCGAAGGTAGAAAACCGCGCCATTGGCTAAGGTCAATTCCTTCCCACTGCTCAGGTTTTTGTTCAATAATAAGCTGTCTTGATCTTTAAACGCATTCTTTAAAACATCAAGTACTTTTTCTGTTTTTCGCTCTGGATATTCGGCCAGCATTTCATAACGAGTGTCTGTTTTACTTACTTTTACAGAAGTACGACCTTGATTGCAGGCATAAATCATGGTTAATATCACCATTAACAACATTATTCTTTTCATATCATTTTTTTTAAACTTTTAACGTTATCATTCTTCATGCAAGTTATCCACCTGTACGACCTTTAATATCTTCAAGTGATGTTTTTCTGTTACGTGCCGATTTCACTTGTTGGTTGCCGAAACTATAGTTAATGCTAAAGGAAGCCCTTCTATTTACATAGTGGTTAACGATGTACATATCCACATTTTGGTATTTCATTTGGCCTTCCCAGTAATTGGTGTTTAAAATATCGTCCATGCTCAAACGCAACTTTAATCTGTTTTGCATAAGTGTTTTTTGTATCCCTAAATTCAGGGCGTATTGGGAAATAGTGGTTTCTTCTACGCCGCTCATCCTTGGCGAATCATACCAAAAGCTTAGCTCGGCCCTAAAAGTTTTAGAGAAGGTAAAGGATTGAGAAGTATTGAAATTGAAAGAAACCTTTGATTTTTGGAATTGAGCGCCTACCAAAGTTCCATCCTCATATTTTTGATAATTGGCTGAGAAGTTATTTTGCATGCTCCACAGCTTATTAATTTTAAGGGGCACAAACAAATTGGCATTATACAAATTGGCATGGCCAAAATTCTGGCGTTGAACCTCTATTTGCTTGGTTACATCATTTTGTCTGCTCACCTGCGTAATCATTCCCCTTACATCAGCATAATTAAATGATAGCGAGAACTCCTTGAAATTATAGGCAAACTCGAAATTATCGGTAAATTGTGCATTAAGATAAGGGTTGCCACTATCCATGGTATACGGATCAAGGTATTGCACAAAAGGGTTTAACTGTTGGTAATTGGGACGGTCGATACGACGGCTATATGAGTAATTAAAGCTGTGATCTTTGCTTAGCTCTTGTTTAATGAAAATGGAAGGGAACAAGGATACATAATTGCGATCAACAATTTTATTGCTGGTTACCGAATGTCCTTTGCTGTGCGTATGCTCCGCTCTCAAACCCAGTTGCAACTCCCATTTTTCCCATTTTTTGGAGAGATTAGTGTAAGCGGCATTGATGTTTTCTTTGTAGATGAAAAGGTTGGAGCGACCCAATACGTCAGACCATGAACCGTTGTTCAATTGTTCCGAAACAAAATCATTGTTGGTGTTTACCAAGCTGCTTTTTAGTCCCGCTTCAAATTTTAAGGTTTTAGAAAAAGGCCATGAAAAGTCTGTTTTGGCAGCAATCACATCTATCTTGGCATCAATGATATTACGTAGATTAGTGCTATTGGTTTGCTCTTGGGCAGCGTTAAGGTATCGAGCATCAAAGTTGTCGTTCCGGTCTAGCGCATAATTGGCATAGTCAACGTCAAAGGTAATATTGGCTTCTTCCTTTGGTAAATCATGTTTGATGTTAAAATTGGCCGTTAAATTTTGCATTTTGGCATTATTGCCATTGTTCTGTTTAATATAGCTTAGTGTACGTGTGTTTGCTTGGTACTCGTTAATGTTGGCATTGCTAAGCCCATTCATCTCGTTTTTAACGTCAAAAAAATCAACCATTACACCTAATACCGTCTTTTTAGAAGCATAATAATCAGCGCCAATTTTGGCGGAGTAGCTGGGGCTTTTTTGTTTGCGGTTAAACGATTGGTCAAAAGTGGTGAGCATTGAGGGTGTGTTGGCCGTTCTGGTCAGTAAAGTTTCATTAAAGCTAGAGCGGGTGTTGTAGGTGGTATTGCCAAAAATATTCCATTGCTCCGTCCGGTGGTTCAAGTTAAGGTTGGCGCTATGACGGTATAAATTGCTAGGGCCATCTTTAACCCCTCCCCATCCGGCATTTACCACCGCACTGCCATTGGTGCCAAAGTTTTTGTTCCTTTTCAGTTTGATATTGATGATCCCCGCATTACCAGCAGCATCATATTTAGAAGAGGGATTGGTAATCAGTTCAATGCTGGCCACTTGGTCACTGGTCATGTTACTTAATACCGTAGTAATGTCGGTTCCAGATAAGTAGTTGGCTTTGCCATCCACCATTACAGTAATGCCCGCTTTGTTATTCAGCTTAATTTGATCTGTTTGACGGTCGATGGTTACTCCAGGTGCTTTCTCTAAAAGTTCCAGTACACTATTGCCTGCTGCGGTAACATTGTTTTCTACGTTGAGTACGGTTTTATCTGCCTTGCGTTCTACAAAAGGTTTTTGTCCCACTATGCTTATTTCTTTCAGTTGCTTGCTGGTGCTGTGCATTTTTACTTCTGATAGTTGTAAATCGTTGCCTGAGAAGCTAAATTTTTGACCGCTGTAAGGTTGATAGCTCACCATTTTTACCCGCAATAGATATTGACCTTCGCTAACATTTAAAAACTGGTAAAGTCCATCTAAATTGGCCGAAGCCTCCATGGTTTTTGTGGTGTCGGCCATGTTCACCAATTTCACCAAGCTGTAGGGTAGGGGCTCGTTGGTTTCGGTCACTATTTTACCAGTGATGTTTCCCTTTTTTTGGGCAAAGGAAGTCCCCCATGCCAAAAGGCATGTCATTAACAGTAATATTTTTTTCATGATTTTTCTTTTTTAGGATTTAGAGAGTAAGTGTTAGTGATTGGCTTCTCATTGATTACGTTAGTCAATATTTTTTGAGCAATAGGGTGACCCTCCTCCTTTTTGGAAGACCTTTTAGGTTATGAAAATGGGTAAGTATAAAATAGTTAAGGATCAGTAAACCATTATGTTTTTTTGTTTACCGATACCTAACGGGGATGATTTATTGGTTTTCTGGATTTTCAAGGTCATACCTGCATTTCAATCCTTCTTCGGTCATGATCGATTCGCGATAGGGTTCATTATAAGCACCTTGATTGTCGCGGCACCAATAGTATTGATAAAAACTCCAATATCTGTGGGTGTTTTCATTAATAAGTACGCGACTGCCTACAGGGATTTTCAATTGAATATGTACCCTTTGGTCACGCCAAGGCATGTTTTTCTTAAGCTGTATGTTTGGACTAAATACTAGCGAAGAATCTTTTTGAACGAATTTATAATCTATGTTTTGCACATGGTTTAATGCCGTTTGAAAGTCTTTACCTTGCGATTCGTAGGTAGCGGTAATAGAAGCTTTATTGTCGTGGCTTTTAACGATTTCGAAGCTCACGCTTCTTGGGTCTCTAAAAGGGCCATTATCATAATTGTCTACTATAATCCTATTGCCAATGTTTATTTCTTGTAAATGGTAGCGAATGCTGTCTTCTTTGTTAAATACCATGCTTTTGTCTACATCAATCACATAGGTTTGGTATTGCTTTAGGTCGGTTTGCTGTACTAGCTGTGCTTCGTCCTTAAATTCTCCTAAAATTTTAGCGGTATAATAGCCTGATGCACCAGTTCCAATTAACCAAACAATCAGCAAGGCAAACCAAATGTATTTACTGATTTCAATTCTGTTGTTGATCACTTTTAAGGCAAAAAGTACCAAAGCCAAAATAGGAATGAAGAAAGTAAGGAAAGCATTCACAATTAAACCCTCTCTGAAAGGTGTGTTGATGACACTTAAAGGGAAAGTTTGGTAAGCGCTCTCATCCCAGAAACCAAGTAGCATGCCCAAGAAAACAATCAATGTAATTAAACAGCCAAAACCAAATACGATGATAAAGATGGCAATGCCTTTTCCGAAAATTTTAAAGATGCCTCTAATCAATCGGCCGAACATTTTGATGATATCGGTAATGAAATTGCTTGATTTTTTTACAACAGGCGCTAAATGGTCGTTAGCAGATTTCATATTAGCTTTTAAAGCTGCAAGTTCTTCGTCAAAGCTCTTTTTATAACCGTATAAGTTGGTGGCTTCACCTTTCATTTCCATTCTTTCTGACCTGGTAGCAGCTCTAGGAATAGCAATCCAGAGGATCAGATAAACCAAAACTCCTGTTCCAGCCACAAACATCAATAAGAAAAAAGCTAAGCGTAACCAGCGAGCTTCCATGTTGAGGTAGTGCGATAAACCTGCACATACGCCTGCAATCACACCTTCGTCTGTATCACGGTATAGTTTTTTGGGACTACTGTAGTTGCCGTATTGGTTGTCATAGTTAACTTCTTCCTCTTCTTCGCCAACAAAATCCTGTACACTGCCCATTTGTGCAATTACGCTTTGTACATCGGCAACATCTATTACTTGTTTTTGTCCTTTTTGCAATATCTCTGCGAACATTTCGGCAATACGATTTTCAATGTCCTTCACAATTTCGAAATCGTCAGCACTTTTGGCGAAATGTTGTTTAATCTCGTTTAGGTAAACCATTAATATTTCATAAGCCTCTTCCTCAATATGGATGATGGAGTTGCCTATGTTAATGATGATTGTCTTGTTCATGGTCTTATTCTTTATAGTGGTAGGCCACTAGCGTTTATTTTCTGTTTATTGTTCTGTGGTTGGGTTAGCTCCTTGTTGCGAGGTCGTAATGGCGTAAACCAATTCGTGCCAAGTGGTGTCTAGTTGGGTAAGAATTTGGCTGCCCTCTGGAGTGAGTACGTAGTATTTACGTGGTGGTCCCGAAGTTGATTCGACCCAATTGTAGCTCAATAAGCCGTTATTCTTTAAACGAGTAAGAAGAGGATATAAAGTACCCTCTACCACCAGTAGCTTTGCCCGCTTCAGCTCGGCAATTATATCGGACGCATAAATCTCTCCTCGGGAGATGATTAAAAGCACACAGTATTCAAGTATGCCTTTGCGCATTTGGGTTTGCGTATTCTCTGCTATCATAATACAAAGATATATGTTTAATAATGTACTATGCAATACATAGTACTATAAATTATTTTCACAACCATATTAAGTTGTTGATTTACAGTTAAATAATTTTTATTTTTGAAATTTTTATTTTTTGGATATTTAGAAAAAGCTAGAGGATGTTGGAAAATATTGTTTGGTTTTTTTGAAAAAGCGCCTCTGTTTTGGGTGAATTTGTAGAGGGATTGGGTAGTGTTTTTGTTAGTAGTGCCGCTAATTGTTGTCATGCTGAGTTTATCGAAGCATCTATTAACAATCAATCCTTCGACAAGCTCAGGATGACATGAACAAAAAGTATTTCTGCTGTTAGAGATTTTTTAACCGCTAAGAAAGGGAAAGTTACGCTAAGAGCGCAAAGTGATGTACACGCATTGTTGTGCAAATGGGATTCTTTCATCGTTCACTTACGATTATTTGTGAATCTTTTAGGAAAGAAATCTTGGTGCGATTTTAGGTTGTTTGTTAGGTTTTTATACGAGGCATTCTTCTTCGCGTTCTTTGCGAATACTTGTAAAGCCTTCGCGTTAAAGATTTTTTTAACCGCTAAGAAAGGGAAAGGTACGCTAAGGACGCAAAGAGAGTAAATGTTCCTGCCGTCAACATAAAAGAATCTTTTTTTATCGTTTTTAAGAAAGCAAATCTTAATACGATTTTATAAGTTGAAGGTCACTTTTTATAAAGATGATTTCATTCTTCTTTGCGTTCTTTGCGAATACTTGTAAAACCTTCGCGTTAAAGATTTTTTTAACCGCAAAGAAAGGGAGAGGTACGCTAAGAACGCAAAGTGATTTGCACGCACTGTTATGCAAATGGGCTCTTTAATAGTTCACTAACAGATATTTGTGAATCTCTTAGGAAAGCAATCCTGGTGCAATTTTAGGTTGTTTGTTAGGTTTTTATACGAGGCATTCTTCTTCGCGTTCTTTGCGAATACTTGTAAAACCTTCGCGTTAAAGATTTTTTTAACCGCTAAGAAAAGGAGAGTTACGCTAAGGACGCAAAAATTGGCTTGTTTCGATGTTTTCCAGTAAGTAGTTGCTAATCAAAAAAAACTTAACGTTTAAGGAAAATGATAACTATGAACCCAAGTAAGTAAGTGCCTGTTTAATCATGGCATCACTAAGGTTGTGCGCTTTATAATAACCATTGTCACCCAAGTAATACTTATAAAGCATGAGTTTTAAGTTCTTGTAAATGAGTGGCTTTGAAGCAATGAGTTGCTTAGTGTCGATAGGGATTTTCTTGCTTTCAACATATTTAAGGAAATCTACATAATCCTTATCAGAAATATTGAAAATGCTCACGGCTTTATTAAGATAATCAGGGGTATAACGATCAGCCAATACATCAAATACAAAGTCTACAAATACCTTTTTTTGTAAAAGGGTAGCATAAAATTTGTTATAACCAACCGTGTCTAATTTCACGTAAATATCAGGTTGGATGCCGCCGCCAGCAAATATTTTTTTGCCATCTTTAAGCACATACGGCATGTTGTTCATCAAGCTATCGGCTTTTGGTGCATCAGAGGTAAGTTCGCCACTATTGTACCTGTCTTCAATGTCGTTTTGGTAAGCTTTGTAACCTCGTTTGTAAGGTTTTTGTATACTTCGGCCTAAAGGTGTATAGTAACGGGCAATAGTTAGGTTAAGCGCTGAACCATCTTCAAAGGCAAATTGTTCTTGCACCAAGCCTTTGCCGAAGGACCTGCGGCCTATAATGATTCCACGGTTAAGGTCTTGTATGGCTCCTGCAAAAATTTCACTTGCTGAAGCAGAATTTTCATTGATGAGCACCGCTAATTTACCTTGTTCAAATTCGCCGCCTCCTGTGGTAAAGTAATCTGTACGAGGATCATGTTTGCCTTGGGTATACACAATCAATTTATTTTCGGGTAAAAACTGGTTCGCTAGTGAGGTAGCTGCGGTGAGATAGCCGCCGCCATTATCCCTTAGGTCTAACACCATTTTCTTCATCCCTTTTGCCTTCAGGTTTCTAACGGTGTTGCCAAAATCGGTATCGGTAGTAGCGCCAAACTTGCTAATTCTAATGTAAGCCGTTTCTGGGGTCATCATGTAGGCGGCATCAATACTGCTTACCTCTACTTTGCCTCGTTTTACATTGAGCAGTACAGGCGTGTTTGTTCCGGGATGTAAAATGGTTAATTGTACGGTAGTGCCTTTTTTGCCTTTTATCCTGCCCATCATGGCCGATCGAGGCAAGCTGCGACCGCTCACCACGGTAGTATCTACTTTTAAGATTTTGTCGCCTTGCCTGATGCCACTCGAGAAAGCTGGACCATCTTTAATGACATTGGTGACCAATAAGGTGTCGTTAAGAATATAATATTCAACACCTACGCCTTCAAAATTGCCTTCTAAAGCTTCGGAAAGTTCAAATGCTTCGGTAGGAGGAAGGTAAGCGCTATGTGGGTCTAGTTGGTGAAGAAGGCTGTCGATAGGCAAATGTTTTAAACTATCTGCATTGATGTCGTCAACATATTTTTTTTTGATGATGTGGATGATGTCATCGACTTTTTCCTCCTCGGTATTGGCGTACCTGATATCCTTTTGGACCTGGAATCCTTGGTCCTTTAAAAATCTGTAGCCCAAATACATGCCGCCAATTAACGTTACGCAATAGGCCAACGCAATCAATAAGTTGAGGCTAGTACTTTTTTTCATCAGTTTGGATAGTGCAAAGGTACTAAATTTAGTTGCTAGTAAAAAAAGAACGTATAAATTACCATTTAGTTTTTTAATAATTTATGCCGATATTTGAAAATTCTTGCAAGAAATTGCGGTTATGTGCAAATTTGTGAGAAGAAAAACCTATTTTTAATTTAAATGAAAAGAGTAACCGAACAGGAATCTAAATACAAAGACATTGATAAAATGTCGGTAATTGAAGTTTTGAAAGGCATTAACGACGAGGACAAGCTTGTTCCTCTGGCTGTTGAGAAGGCTTTACCACAGATAGAGAAACTGGCTACAGCTGTTGCCGAAAGAATGAAAAATGGTGGTAGGTTATTTTATATTGGTGCAGGAACTAGCGGAAGACTAGGCGTAGTTGACGCATCAGAGTGCCCTCCAACTTTTGGTGTGCCCTTTGACTGGGTGGTAGGCATCATTGCTGGAGGCGATAGTGCTATCCGTAAAGCAGTTGAGTTTGCCGAAGATGATGACAAACAGGCTTGGATTGATCTTCAGGAATATGATATCAACGAAAAAGATTCGTTAGTAGGTTTGGCAGCATCAGGCACTACCCCTTATGTGGTTGGCGGTTTAGAAGAAGCCAGAAAACATGGCGTATTAACAGGTTGTATCATCTGTAACGAGGGTGGACCTGTTGTTGCGGTATCTGATTATCCTGTAGAAGTAGTTGCTGGACCAGAGTTTTTAACGGGTTCCACTCGTATGAAATCAGGAACGGCGCAAAAATTAGTGCTCAATATGTTAAGTACTACCGTGATGATTCAGTTGGGACGTGTAAAAGGAAATAAAATGGTAGATATGCAGTTGACTAACCACAAATTGGTGGATAGAGGTACGCATATGGTAATGGAAGAATTGAATATTGGCGAAGAGCAAGCTGCAGAACTTTTAACTAAGTACGGTAGTGTACGTAAAGCCGTAGAAGCTAGTAGATAGTTCTCGATAAATTATTTTTT
>NZ_JAELTX010000411.1 GCF_016429065.1 Pedobacter sp. ASV17 | reverse complement strand
CGTTGCGTTTCTGCACATCGCTCAGGTCGGCGACCACCTTGTCTAATTCACGCCGCAGGGTACTCATCTTGTCTGCGTAGGCTGTGCCGTCTGAAGAGTCTGGCGTCGGATGCGGCCACAGCCAGGGGTGGGAGCCTGACCAAAAGTCTTCGGTAAATGTGTTAAAGTAGGCGGACACCATGGCTGCTATGCCTGTGTTTATTACTGCGAGGGTGTTGTAGGCCCAGAAGTAGCGGCGGATGTAGGTGAAGTGCTTGTCTTCGAAGAGGAGTTTGTCGCGGAGGCGGCGGTCAAACATGAATTCTTTCTGCACAATTGTGTGAGATGTGAACTGTTATGTGGTCAATTTTTCTCCAAAAGGGTGTCAATGCTTACTGGAGGCGTGATGAGTTTGGTAATCTTTTCGTGGAGAATCATATTTCGCTTGCCGGCATCTCTGTACTCGGATATCAAG
>NZ_JAELTX010000410.1 GCF_016429065.1 Pedobacter sp. ASV17 | reverse complement strand
ATCATTGCCTGGGATTCATCCCTGTTCGTATGTACTGTACAGTACTGGTAGCGGTGTTGGAAGCGGTTGTTTTGGCCGGTGCGGCGGCATTAGCTTCCAAGGCTGAGCGAAATGACGTACTCGTACAAAGGCTGCACTGTATTCCGGGTATTTGGCCGTGATCAACTTGGTTGTTTTGAATCGTAGGACAGCGAGTATTGAAGTCTACCTCGATTGGTCGCTGCAACTCGCCGCGGATCTGCCATCAGATGGCTGATACTTGTGTGTCTGAAAGACCATCTGTGACGTTTCACCTGAAGACAAGCAGTAACATATACGGTTCCAAGGTTTCATTGCGGGAAGGCAGATCACCGCGAGTAGCTTCCGGGCTGTCCAGAATCGGGCATTTCCAACTAATAAGCTCGTAAACCCTCAGCAAATTGAAAATCTGAGTTTCTACCATAGAGCTCAATTG
>NZ_JAELTX010000409.1 GCF_016429065.1 Pedobacter sp. ASV17 | reverse complement strand
CTAGCAACATAACCAGTTCACTAACGGTAATATTAGCCATTCCATGGAACACGCAACAACTTACAGAGGCGTATTGCAGCACGTCCAACGCAGCTTGCCCCAACGGAACCCCAGCTTCAAGCGTCGATGATGCAGTTTACATCTGTCTCTGCAACGAGCTGGAACAAAAGACTGGCAATGACTTGGATTTGTTATGTGGCTGCGATACTTGTCTCAACATTGGGCCCGACTTTCGCGGCAGATGCGAGACGCCATGCTATCCAGCGGGTCAAAAGCAGTAATGGACAGGTCAAGTCGGGGCGATCCGGAACTGATGTTTGAAACCTTTTTTATTTTTTATTTATTTTTATTTTTATTTTTTTTATTTTAAATAAATTATTATTTTTTTCATATTATTTAAATAAAATATAATATTATTTTGTTTAATTTATATTATAATGATATGTTTTTTTTGT
>NZ_JAELTX010000408.1 GCF_016429065.1 Pedobacter sp. ASV17 | reverse complement strand
AGTCAAACTGGACAGTCTTATTCCATCATTTTAGTCGCGTCGGGAGATGCCATACTGGATCGTCAGCATGGATGACAGTATGGATCCGGTGGCTGCAGCTCCTGCGCGTCAGCCGCAGGTTTGAAGTGGGTTTGCAAGTTTCTGGAAAAGTTCCGCGGCATGGGCTTTATTTGCCGTCGATGAAACGAGCAGGGGGTTTCGGCAAAGCAAAGTTGCAATTGTCACGTACAACACATCTCATTGTGTATGGAAATGTTCTCGTCTACGGGGTAATATAGCTGCACAAGCATGGGACACAGACAACATCTAGCAAACCACTTGGCTTCATCATCATCATCATCATCATCAAGTTTCTAAGAAAGGCAATCAATTTAGCCTAGTAGTGTTTCATTGTGCAGCGATCTCTACTAGACAGGAAAGTCTCTACTCAATAGGCAGCGCCTCGTCTAGAACCC
>NZ_JAELTX010000407.1 GCF_016429065.1 Pedobacter sp. ASV17 | reverse complement strand
ACTTCTGTCTCCTTGCGAGCTTCTTCAGGTACCGCGGTAACAAGTTCGGTCTCTTCAGCAGTCTCTACCTCAGCCGGTGCATCGACTTTCTCTGTGGCAGTGACTTCTTGGTGAGCGCTGTCAGACTCAACCGGCTCCGCTGTGGCTTTGACTTCTTCGGGAGGAGCCTTTTCTTCAGTTGATGAAATGGCTGTCTCTTCAACTTCGGCTGGTGGCAGCGCAGGTGCAGGCTCGTCTGCTTTTGCTTCCTCGTTCAATGGCACCTCGACAGCTTTGTCAGTGGTCTGTGTGTCCACCTTGGTCTCGGTCTTGTCCGTCGTTGCCTGTTCTTCCACAACTGCAGTAGGTTCAGTTGGCTCCAGTGCTTTTGATTCCTGCTGTGCGGAAGCGTCTTCGGGAGCCGCGAGGGCCTCAACTCCACTCTCTTGGTTTCCTGCACCCTCAGTGTTGGGTAC
>NZ_JAELTX010000406.1 GCF_016429065.1 Pedobacter sp. ASV17 | reverse complement strand
ATATTGCTGTTACCGAGCGCTATCTCGGCGACGACTCGAGTAGTCGTTCCCGTGGATTGACGCTGGCATTCACCAAGCTGTGGCGCCAGCCGACCATGGCGACAGTCAAGGCGTTGCGCACAACACTCCGAACGGAGGAGATACTATCGTTTATCTATCTGTTGCGGATGGAGCTCGTGCGAGGAGCTTGGACTTCACTGTATATTGACCCTACGAGTTTCGATTCCGAAGGCAACGAGCCTCCGCCCGACGGAGTCATCACTCTGATTGCCGACCTTCTGGGCCGATGCCTGGATGCTGTGGGAACAGGCGGATGGCTTTTCAATGACGCAATGTCGTGGGCTGACAAGGCCGAAGCAGGTGATTTCCTGACTGCTCTTAAGCTCGAAGTCACGGCTGCGTTGGAGGGGTTGGAGGAAGCAGTCTACCTCAACGGGGTCGTCGGCGAGACTGTG
>NZ_JAELTX010000405.1 GCF_016429065.1 Pedobacter sp. ASV17 | reverse complement strand
CTATTGAGCTTACATCTCGAATAGGAAACTCTGCGCTTGACAGATGGACGAATGCTTCCCGGCTTCGAGACCATCAAATGCAATGATACTGGCAATACTCGCCCCGACATTCGACACACTGGCAAACACAATAAAGGTGTTTTGCACATTGCGCACTCTCGGGACAAACGAATACGCAACAAAGATGAAAGCCACAGCAACCAGACTGATGGAGCCTCCTATTCGCTCCAGCAGAACCAGCACCTGGACCTGCTCCGTGGTGAAGTCCTCGGCCATCGTCGTCTTTTCTTTGCCCATAGCAAATCGAAATGTAAATCAGATGGCGTTGAAGCTCGATATTAGCGTCGGATTGTATATAGTATATAACGTGTTTCGCCTTTAGCTTTTTTTTTTCGTTCTCGTAAATTCAAGTCAAGCGATTGAGCTCGTTCTCGTGCATTCGCAATGCTCAAAGC
>NZ_JAELTX010000404.1 GCF_016429065.1 Pedobacter sp. ASV17 | reverse complement strand
TCAGTCGTCGGCAGCGTCAGATGTGTATAAGAGACAGGTATAAGCCGGTAGGCGAGTTGATGATAATTGAGAGTGCGTAGGGTCGGGTCTGCCATCACCTGCCATGAACAGTCACTTGACTACTGAGGCCTGTTAGCAGCACTGCGGCGTAGACGGCCGAATCACAAACAGGTCACAACGATGCAAGTCATCCACCGATACCAGACTGATACATCACCTACCAAGTAAAATATTAAGGCGACGTCCTGTAGCAAAGACGCATAACTTGCACAGTGTACTCGCAGTAACCCCCCCCCTTTTTTTATAAGAAAAAAACTTCGTCTTTGTTTCCTCCAACTAGCAGGGGAGCAAAGAAGACCCATCCATGCACAAGAATTAAGCGAGAAATCGTGCATTAGAGCCATCGCCCAATTACCAAACGTTTTGGGGACAACCACCTCATCGACTGCTCGTGG
>NZ_JAELTX010000403.1 GCF_016429065.1 Pedobacter sp. ASV17 | reverse complement strand
CCCCCCCCCCCCCCCCCCCCCCCCCCCCCCCCCCCCCCCCCCCCCCCCCCCCCCCCCCCCCCCCCCCCCCCCCCCCCCCCCCCCCCCCCCCCCCCCCCCCCCTTTTTCACGCAGAAGACGGCATACGAGATCTTGTAATTCGTCTCGTGGGCTCGGAGATGTGTATAAGAGACAGCTCCTTCTCCTCCCCGGCATCCAGTACTACTCCGGCCAGCTCTTCGACATGCCCCGGATCACCGCCTACGCCAAAGCCCGCGGCATCGTCGTAGGCCTGTCTCTTATACACATCTGACGCTGCCGACGACTGAGCCGGTGTGTAGATCTCGGGGGGGGCCGGATCATTAAAAAGGGGGGGGGGGGGGGGGGGGGGGGGGGGGGGGGGGGGGGGGGGGGGGGGGGGGGGGGGGGGGGGGGGGGGGGGGGGGGGGGGGGGGGGGGGGGGGGGGGGGGGGGGG
>NZ_JAELTX010000402.1 GCF_016429065.1 Pedobacter sp. ASV17 | reverse complement strand
ATAGACACCTTGTCGACTTCTTTTCCATACAGCCCTCGGAATGTCTTCTGAGCTCGTTCCTCAAAGTACTTGACAAATTTTGGCCCCGTCCATGTGTTGTAAGACGCCTGGTCTGGCGGTATCGACATCTTCTCGCCAGTTTCCGGAAAGTCCACAAAGTTTGTAAAGCACATATCACAGTTGAACTTGATGGTGCCATCTGCCAGAATCGACATTCCTTCACCTAGAGGCGGGGAAATATCGTTAGCTTGCTAGCCTTTGGAATTACACATCACCAATCATCTCGTACCTTTCACTTGCGGTAGACAGTTTTTGAGCACCGGAATCGGCGCAAACTTGTCCTTTTGCTCGCCATGCAACTTGGCATAAAAGCTTATAGCCCCCGTTGCAATTGCTCTCTCCCCACTGTGCAGCTTCTTGTTGGTCGGGTCACTCCGTGCAAGCAAAGGCGCAGTC
>NZ_JAELTX010000041.1 GCF_016429065.1 Pedobacter sp. ASV17 | reverse complement strand
GAAATAAAAATGTCCAAAAAAGGACTGGTTTGATAAAATCGCCTAAAGATAAAATAAACCAGCGAATTATATAACAGCTTAGTGTTATTTATACATTAAAATCACTCCTAATTGGTAAGTGTAGTGTAACAATTCAAAGAAGAAGTCGTTCTAACTAGAAACCAAAAAACTAAGCCATGAACAAGGAAGAATTATTAAAATCTAAGTGGTTCAAAATTGCTTTTCCCATCATTATCTTGATTATTGTGATTGCTATTTATCAAAACGGATATGCTTTTGGTGAATGGTTATATGCCCGACTACATCCTTAAACTGAAATTTTCTTTTTAAGATTTGTCCCCTTTTATCAACGTGCGTTGTCTTTGTAAAAAGTATTTTAATAACTTAACAAAAATAACATCATGAAAGAGTTTCTATTATTAATCAGGGAAGATGTCAACTACGGACAATTTTCGGTAGAAGAAATGCAGGCCGACATTGAAAAACACATGGCGTGGGTAGAAACCCTCATTGCTAAAGGTCATTTTAAAGAAGGAAACCCGCTTGAAGCCAATGGCGTACACATTAGGGGTAAAGAAAAAATAGTTACCGATGGCCCATATATCGAAAGCAAAGAATGTATCAGCGGCTACTATTTTCTGTTGGCCAATTCATTGGAAGAAGCAACCACCATTGCGAAAGGTTGCCCTTCACTTGAGCTTGGTGCCATGATAGAGTTACGTGAAGTAATGGCTACCGATGAGCAAACTGGAGAATAACGAAATTTTCAAAACTACGGCACATCTTTTCCGAGAATATTCGGGAAAGATGGTTGCTATTTTAACCAAATATTACGGCATCAGGCAACTGGAAAATATTATGGATGCCGTTCAGGAAAGTTTTGAGGCAGCCTTAAAGCATTGGCGCTACAAAGGCATGCCCCAACAGCCCGAGGCTTGGCTATTGACCGCGGCAAAAAACAAATTGCTAAATGCCATCAAAAAGGAAAACACCGCAGCCAACCTTCACGCCTGTCTTCCCAACAACCTTGAATTATTGCCCAGTTCTGCTCAAATGATGGACAGCCAATTACAGTTGCTGTTAAAAATTTGCGATTTAAAGCTGCCGTTAAAAAGCCAAATCATTTTCACCCTTTATACTTCCTCTGGGTTTGGTGTTCCCGAAATTGCCAATGCATTGCTAATGACCAATGAAGCGGTGAAGAAGCATATTTTCAGGACCAAGCAATTGCTACAAAACACCAGCTTTAACTTTGATGAGCCTACAGAAAAACACGTTGTTCCCAATTTAAACCAATTACAGCTTGTTTTATACCTCATGTTTA
Organism: Pedobacter sp. ASV17; assembly: GCF_016429065.1. Taxonomy (GTDB): domain Bacteria; phylum Bacteroidota; class Bacteroidia; order Sphingobacteriales; family Sphingobacteriaceae; genus Pedobacter. The sequence goes on along the minus strand of NZ_JAELTX010000041.1, from coordinate 39,639 downwards.
ACGAGGGCTATAAAACCACTAGGGCTAAAGAAGGTTTGAATATCGATTTATGCTATGAAGCCATGCGGTTGGCCAAACTGATTTTACAACTACAACCAAATGATGCCACTACCAATGCATTATTAGCTTTGATGTTCTTTAATATCGCTAGGTTCCCAGCCCGTATTTCTGACCAAAATTTCTGGATTCCGCTGGAACAACAAGACCGCTCCTTATGGGACCCTGCTTTTATCAGAGAAGGAATGTATTATCTCCATCAATCCAAAAACACCCAACAACTAAGCAAGCATCATTTAGAAGCCATCATTGCCTCCATACATTGCTGTGCTACGGATTTTAAAACCACCAACTGGCCCAACATCATCTATTTATATGAACAAATGGAGGTATTGGAAGGCCCTTCAACCGCCTTAGCGCTGAACAAGATTATTGCGATGAGCTATGTGGCACCTTCTGCAGAATTGCTAGCTCAACTTACAGCTTTAGCAGAAGAATTGAAACCCGAACACCAACTTTTCTTTTACCTTGCCAAAGCCCATTTAAATACTTTACTGCATCAACATGCTGCTGCCGAGAATTACTATCGTGAAGCGTTAAACCATGCGCAATCAGAGATAGACAAGCAATTCATTTTAAATAAGATCACTGACATTGCTTTGTCAAGTAACAGGGCCAGCTCTTAAAAACACTTTCATTTTTTGTACCTTTACGGCCAGAAATTTAATCCCTAAAAGCCGATGTCGATTACCAACGAAGCCGAATTACAAGGAATGCAAAAAGCCAGCGAAGCGGTAGCGCTTACGCTAAAAGCCATGAAAGATTATGCCAAAGTGGGCATGAGCACAAAGGAACTGGATAACTTTGGCGCTCAACTTTTATCTGAACTTGGTGCAAAATCTGCTCCTTACCTTACTTATGGTTTCCCAGGTTTTACCTGCATTAGCGTTAATAATGAATTTTGCCATGGTATTCCATCGGAGCAAAGAATATTACAAGAAGGAGATTTAATCAACATCGATGTGTCTGCTGAGCTGGATGGCTTTTGGTCAGATAATGGTTGTTCGTTTGTATTGGGCAACGATATTCATGGGCACTACAAATTGGTAAATGCTTCAAAGGAAATCCTGCAAAAGGCGATTGCCAATATCAAGGGTGGCGTTAAAATTTCCGACATCGGGCATCTGATTGAAACAGAGGCTAAAAAACGTGGTTACAAGGTGATTAAAAATCTTACTGGTCATGGCGTTGGTCGCAGCTTGCACGAAGAGCCACATGAAGTAGCCAATTATAGAGATAGGTTTAATCAAACCAGATTTAAAAAGAACTCCGTGGTTGCTATCGAAACTTTTATTTCTACCGACTCAACCTATGCTGAAACTTTGGGCGACGGCTGGACCATGGTTGGCAACAGGGGTGGTTATATGGCGCAACATGAGCATACCATTATGGTTACTGATGGCCAACCTGTTATTCTTACCGAAAAGAACGGCGTTTGGGAGTAGATCTCTTCTACCCTTTTTATCTGTAGAGAGTTTCTTAAATTAACCACATAGACACATGGTAAACTCACATAGTACTAGGTAGGTCTCATGATTAAAATTAACCACATAGACACATAGTAACCGCATATAGTATTAAATAGATATTTCGGTTTATACTTTCCTCTTAACAGAACAAAAGTGGTTCGAACTACCCAAATCGATAAAAAACAATACCCCTATGTGTCTTGCGTTTATATAGTTAATCATCATCCCCCAATGACCAAGTAGTCATATAGAAAAGTATAATCCTTTTATCATCTTTTTGTAAAACAAATTAGTTGTACTATTGATTTAATCAATCGTTTGATTAATTTTGTCCCCGTCAAAAAAATCAAGATGGAAAAGACCGATAAAAAGACTGATATTCTTGTGGCTGCTGAGAAGCTTTTTTGCGAGTATGGTTTCGAGGGAACTTCTACCCGTCAAATTGCTGCTGAATCGGGTGCCAACATGGCTATGATCAACTATTATTTCGGAAGCAAAATGGGCGTTTTCCAAGAAATCATGGAAGATAGAGTCATGAGTTTTAAATCTCAGCTCAACCAAATTAAAGAAGAAAATATCCCCGCCAAAGAGAAATTATTAAAGGTGATTGACAAATATGCTAGCCGTATTTTAAACAATGCCAACTTCCACAAAATGATGCATCGTGAGCTTTCACTTTCATTGCGTCCAGAAGTGTTCGACCAAATCAAAGCGGCCATGGGACAAAACCTTTTGGTAATTGAAGACATTATCAAGGAAGGTATTGACGCTGGAGATTTCAGACCTGTAGATATCAGAATGACCATTGTGAGTGTCATGGGTACTATATCTATGGTGACTACTTCTCCAAACAAAATTGCTCCCGACACTAACTACGACCTAGAAAACGAAAAAGATAGGGAAATCATCAAAACCCGATTGATTGATCACCTACAAGAAATGATCCTTACGCACTTAACACCCAAAAAATGATATCAACAAAAGTCAAATTGCTTTTGATAGGTTTATCGATGCCCTTCATCCTTCAGGCTCAAACCAGCAAGCAATTAAGTTTACAAGAAGCGGTGGATTTAGGTATTGCCAACAGTAAAAACCTAAAACTATCACAACAAAAAATAGACGAAGCAGTAGCAAAATTGGCTACGGTAAAAGACAACGCTTTACCAACGGCAACTGCTAGTTTCATGTACAACCATGCCGAAATCCCTACCAATACCTTAAAAATTGGCGAAGGCAACCCCATCCATTTACCCAATAGGGCCGATGCTTTTATAGGTACTGCATCAGTGCAAGAATTGGTGTACGGTGGTGGCAAATTGAAATATGCCCAGGAATCGACCAAACTTTTAAAGGAAGTAGCTGTGCTTGATGCTGACAAGAACAAAGAAGAAGTAAGCTATGCCGTAGTGAATGGATACTTTTCGCTTTACAAATTGCTTCAAAGCAAAAAAGTAGTGGCACAAAACCTTACTGCCATTGCCAAACAATTGAAACAGGCGCAACGCTTTTATGATCAAGGTTTGGTAACCAAAAATGATGTATTGAGGTTCCAACTACAACAAGCCAATGTTTCGCTAACGGAAATGGAAATTGAGAACAATAGAAAAATCGTAAACTACAATCTCGATATTTTGTTGGGCTTACCAGAAAATACCGATATCGAAATCAAAGATGGTGAGGAGAGCCTTCCTCAGTTAAGTTCACTATCTAATTACCTAAGCACCGCCATGGCTAACAGACAGGAATTGCAGCAATTAGGTTTACAGCACAAAGTGGCCGATTACAATATCAAGTCTATTAAGGCCAATATGTTGCCTACCGTAGGTTTGGGTGCCAACCTTTACTATATTAACCCAAGTGGCAAGTTCATTCCAAGCAGTCAACAATATATTATGCCAATTACTTTAGGCGCTAACGTCAGCTGGAACATTGCTTCGCTATGGAGCAACAAAAACAAAGTGGCCGAGGCCAAAATACAGCAATTGGAATTAGATACGCAAAAAGATATTTTAACCGACAACGTTAAAACAGAACTGAACAGAAATTATCAAAACTATCAGTTAGCCGTACAAAAAATCGCTGTTTTGGAAACTTCTATTGCCCAAGCAAGTGAAAACGACAGATTGTTCGAATCTAAATACCAAAACAACATTGCTTCTGCCATTGATAGAATTGATGCGGAAACATTGCTTTACCAAGCTAAAATTAACTTGGAGTTGGCAAAAGCCGATGCCAAACTAGCTTACTACACTTTATTAAAATCCACAGGAAAAATATCACAAAATAACTAAGCATAACCATGACAAAGCCAGCAAAAAAGAAAAATAAAATAATCCCTATTATACTTGGCGTACTCATTATCATTGGCGCCGTATTTGGTTACACCGAATATAGCTACTACAGCAAACACGTTGATACTGATGACGCTCAAATTGACGGAGATATTAGCCCCGTAATTGCAAGAGTAAGCGGTTACGTAAAAGACATCAACTTTGAAGAGAACACACAAGTAAAGCAAGACCAAGTATTGGTAACCCTTGATGACAGCGACTATAAAATCAAACTAGAGCAAGCACAAGCTGGACAAGTAGGTGCCAATGCCAATGTAGGTGTTTCACAAGCACAAATTGTAGCTACCGCTGCCAACACCAGCACTGCAAAAGCTAACATAGAAGCCGCAAAAGTAAAATTAGAACTTGCCAAAAAAGATTACGACAGATACGAAAACTTAGTAAAAGACGGTTCTATCACCAAGCAAGCATTTGATCAGGCCAAAGCACAAAAGGAAACAGCACAAGCGACCTATGATGCTGCTGTTGACCAATACAATGCTGCTGTTAAGCAAGTAGGCACTACCCAATCTCAATTAAGCGTAAGCAACTCAGGAGTGAGCCAACGCCAAGCTGATGTTGATTTTGCCAAACTTCAACTTTCGTACACTCAAATTAAAGCACCTGCAACTGGTATCGTTTCTAAGAAAAATGTACAAAAAGGACAATTGGTACAAGCAGGACAATCTTTATTCTCCATTGTTAACGAAAACAGCATTTACGTAACTGCAAACTTTAAAGAAACCCAATTGGAGAAAATCCATTCTGGACAAAAAGTAAAGATTGACGTTGATGCGTATCCTGATCAAGAAATTGAAGGCGAAGTTTACAACTTCTCTCCTATTACTGGTGCCAAAGGTTCATTGTTACCTCCAGATAATGCAACGGGTAACTTCGTAAAAGTAGTACAACGTGTTCCTGTAAAAATTAAAATCACCAACAAAGACAAAGCAGTTTTAGATAAATTACGTCCGGGCATGAGCGTAAAAGTGTCTGTTGCTATTTAGGTTGCGAGTTATATGTTAGTAGTTGCGAGCATAGGGTTATAGCTATTCATTGATCATTCAATTTAAGTTTCACCCCCGCAACTCATAACCCACAACATTTAACTGTTATTCTATAACTCAAAAAAAATGGCCGAAGTAGGTTTAAAAAAATGGATCATCACGTTTACGGTAATTACAGCTGCCTTATTGGAGCTGATAGATACAACCATTGTAAACGTTGCATTGCCCCAAATACAAGGTAACCTTGGCGCCACGCTCGAAGACGTGGCCTGGTTATCTACCGGCTACGCTGTAGCCAACGTAATTGTTTTGCCCATGTCTGGCTGGTTAGGCAGCAGATTTGGTCGAAAAAATTACTTTCTTTTTTCCATCATCCTTTTTACCATTGCCTCATTTTTATGTGGTAATGCCGATAATTTATGGGAGCTGGTAGGTTTCCGTATTTTACAGGGACTAGCAGGTGGGGGACTAATTTCAACGGCCCAGGCTATCCTTATTGAAACTTGGCCTCGCGAAGACGTTGGTATTGCCACTGCTTTATTTGGTTTAGGAGCCGTAGTAGGTCCAACTGTAGGCCCAACCATTGGTGGTTACATTTTAGAAATCACCACATGGCCATGGATATTTTACGTAAACATTCCCGTCGGTATTCTGGCAGCCTATTGTGCCTACATGTTTGTCCGAGAGACGCCCAAGGATGGCAAGGGCGCTCCTATTGACTGGTGGGGAATTGTTTTGTTGGCCGTGGCCATTGGCAGTTTACAAACCGTGTTAGAAAAAGGTGAAAGTGAAGACTGGTTTGCCACTCCATACATTACAGCACTTGCCGTTGCCTCGGTTTTTGGCATCCTGCTTTTCATTTGGCGTGAGCTCAGTACCGACCACCCTATTGTAAACTTCAAAATCATGAGACATCGAAGTTTCTCCATTGGTATGATCACTTCATTTGTACTTGGTTTTGGATTATATGGCTCCGTGTTCGTGTTCCCTATTTTCTGTCAAAATTTGTTAGGCTTCTCGCCACTACAAACAGGTGAACTATTTATTGCGGGTGGTATTTGTACCATTGCCATGATGCCTTTTATTGGCATTATGCTTAAAAAAGGGGTGCCTGCACAATTTATGGCTACTGGCGGAATGTTGTTATTTTTCATCTTCTGTCACATGCTCAGCAAATCAACCCTTTCCTCGGGAACGGAGCAATTTTTCTGGCCATTGGTGATCAGAGGATTTGGAATGGCTTTACTATTCGTACCGTTAACTACCTTGGCTATCCAAGATCTTAAAGGTGCCGAAATTGGTCAGGGTTCTGGTTTGAACAACATGATGCGCCAATTGGGAGGTTCTTTTGGTATTGCCGCTTTAACTACCTTAATCCACGTAAGACAAGGTTTCCACAGAAACAATCTTTTAGTAAATATTAACGAAAACAATCCAGCATTTACCGAACGTTTAAACGGCCTAATGCACAATTTCATGGCAAAAGGGGCCGCATTTTTAGATGCCAAGCTGATGGCCATGAAAGCGATAGAAGGCGCTGTCACTAAACAAGCCCTACTGCTTACCTATAGCGATGCTTATTGGGTAGCTGGAGGTGTAATGCTATGTTCAATACCGCTTTTATTCTTGCAGAAATTCAAGAAAAACGTGAACATGCCAGTAGATGCGCATTAATACTCCACACACAATAACCTAAAAAGTCCCGTCCCGTACGGGACTTTTTTTTGTTTTAAACCTCATAGGTTTAATGTGCAATATGTTTGGTCAAACCTATGAGGTTTTTTCTTAAAAAAGTATTTCCGTTACAATTGGGTTTATTGTTTTACGCCACAGCAATAAACTCCTTTTCCTATCTTAGCTAAATGAAGCACCTCCTTATCGCTACCCTACTGCTATTTACTTTTGTCTGTTTATCCTGGCAAGAAACACCCCGAGCAAAAACCATTAAAATAGCGGTCATCAGCGATTTAAATTCCAGCTATGGTTCTACCGTCTATCATCCAGATGTAACGACTACCTTAAAAGCGCTCGACAGCATTAAGCCTGACATCATTTTATGTGGCGGAGATATGGTTGCGGGGCAAAAAGCTTCACTCAGCAAAACACAACTTCAAAATATGTGGAGCAGTTTTGATAGTAATGTGCTAAAGCCAATCCAACAATCAAAAGTACCTTTTGGCTTTACGGTAGGCAATCATGATGCTTCTCCCAATTACCAACAGGACCGACAAACAGCGCAAGAATTTTGGAGCACTAAGCGTAAGCACTTAGGACTAGAATATGTAGATGACAGCAACTACCCTTTCTATTTCAGTTATCAGCAAAATGATATTTTCTTTATAAGCTGGGATGCCGCAAGCGCTAAAATAAACCAAGAAGTATTTGATTGGATGGAAAAGCAACTACAATCAAAAGCGGCGAAGAGAGCAAAATTGCGGGTGCTACTGGGGCATTTGCCGTTATATGCTATTGTAGCCAGCAAAAACAAGCCTGGCGAAGTATTAGCCGACAACGAAAATACTGCCAATTTTTTTAAGAAAAATGGCATCGATTTGTATATCAGTGGTCACCAACACGCCTACTATCCTGCCAGCGAGCAACAATTGCGCTTACTTAATACTGGTTGTATTGGCGAAGGGCCTAGGCCCTTATTGGGGCATGACAGTCCAGCGACTAGGACTTATACCATTATTGAAGTTCCTGCGAATAATCCAAAAATGTTTAATTACAAAACCTTCACTCCCAACACGGGAAAACAAATTGAACTTTCACAGCTACCCGATTCGATAGTGGGTTTTAATGGCGTTTCTAAAAAGGATCTGAAAGCTGGTGGCTTGTAGTAAGTACGGTTCAGTATATCATCGCTATGTTCTCCACTAACCCTCAATACTTCGTCATCTCGAACGAGGAACGAGGAGAGATCTAAAACATGCAAAAAACAATTCTATACTGACAAGTTCTCGATACGCAAATAGCCAATCTAGAGCTTCCCGATTAATAGAAAGAAGTTGAAGGATAAAATTATAATTCTTTAGAGATCCTTCGCTACGCTCTGGATGACAAGCAAGGCACTAACTGACCTACGCCACCATTAACCTAGCGTTTTGATCTCTTCTAATAATTCCTTCGGATCTAAATCAAAGGCATTAATAATAAGCTTAGATTGATAATAGAACACGTTTCTCTCTTCCAACTTACTAATAATGAAAGTTAGCAACTGCTCATCATCCATCCCCTTTAACAAAGGACGTTTTTCCCTGTTATGCAAACGCGACACCAATTGTGGTGGCGTCATCTCCAAATAAACCGTAATGCCATTTTGGTTCATCCATTCCATGTTATCAAAATAGCAAGGCAAACCTCCGCCCGTAGCAACCACACAGGTATCAGGATAATCGAATGATTTAAGCATTTCATTCTCCAACTGACGAAAAGCAGCTTCTCCATTGGCTGCAAAATAATCAGCAATACTCATTTGCTGCTGCTCCACAATTACGGCGTCAATATCAATTACGGGACAGGCCAACAAATTAGCTAACTGTTTTGCTTTGGTGCTTTTACCGCAGCCCATAAATCCCACTAAAAATATTTTCATTTCATTAAATTGTTCATTTGTTCACTGGTTCATTAGTTCATTAGTATTGAACATCCGTTCCCGTCATTTCGACCGTAGCGGAGAAATCTAACGATGTTACTTGTGCCGATACTTCCGCAGCAAAAGGTCCCTAAAGTAAATGAGATTCCTCGTTATACTCGGAATGACAAGCAAGAGTACTATATCAATCCCTGCCTTTTTAACATAATATAGTCTGTAAATGGTACGGCATGGCCTGCTTGCTTTAGCATTTTAGCCAATTGTCCGCGATGGTAAGTACCATGATTACAAACATGCATTAAAATTTCGCCAACGGTACTACTAAACACATCACCAGCCGAATTAGCATAATTAATTACCTCATCTAAGGATTTTGTAGCAGCAACATCTTCCAGCAAAGCTAGATTAGCAGCATAAATAACCTCAAAATTTTCAGGGGACAATACTTCCCAAACAGCATATGTGGGTTGCTCATTCAACATTCGTTTTGCCCAAATGTGCTGTGCGCTCAATACATGGCTCCATAAAGTGTTGGCTTCAGTAATAGAAAAACCTGTATCGGCAAAGGCCTCGATCATGATTTCATCAGCCTTTTTGGTGTATTTAATAAACTCCTTAATATCCATTCGCTAAGCTAATTTCACCCTCGGATCAATCCAAGCATACAACAAATCAACCAGAATATTTACCACCACAAAAACAAAAGCAATAAATAAGATAGAACCCATGACCACAGGAAAATCAGACATTTCCAAGGCGTAAACCGTGGTGCGGCCCAAACCATTATAACCAAAAATATATTCCACAAAAAACGACCCTGCCAATAAGGAAGCAAACCAGCCCGAAATAGCGGTAATTACTGGATTTAGGGCATTCTTTAGGGCATGTTTATAGATAATCGTTTTACGTGAAAGCCCTTTTGCCCTAGCTGTGCGGATATAGTCTTGCGAAAGCACATCCAACATCGCACTACGGGTAAGCTGTACAATAATGGCCAATGGTCTAAGGCCTAAAGTAATCATGGGCAGCCATAAATTTCTCAAAGTAATGACCTCGCCCTTAAAAGGATCATAGCTGTATAAGCTACCGCTCATGTTTAGCCCCGTATAGTCTGACAATACAAAGCCAAATAACCAAGCAATGATAATTCCAGCAAAGAAAGCTGGTGCAGAAATCCCTAAAATAGCGAACATATTAGCCGCTTTATCTATCCAAGTACCTTTATAGACTGCTGACAGCACTCCTAAAAATACACCGATAACTGTCGCAAATATCATGGCCGTTAATGCCAACACAAAGGTATTGGGTACCGTTTCCGATAAAATAGTCGTCACATCTCTTTTGGTTTGATATGATCGACGTAAGTAAGGTTTTTTAAGCACTAAGGCATTATCCCCTATTTTAAATAATTTGAAGTAATGATACTTATCTTGGCTCTCTGTATTGTAAGGATGGATACTAATGGGTGACAAATCATTAACGTACAGAAAGAACTGCTCAGGTTTTGATTTATCCAGACCAAATTCTTTTCGCACTGCTTCTAGTGATTGTACATCTGAACGCTGTCCCATGGTCATACGAGCAGGGTCGCCAGGCAGGATATTGAACAGTACAAATACCACGGCAACTACACCAGCCATTACTGCCAATCCGTACAATAACTTTCTAAGTGCGTAAATGCCCATTATTTACTGAAATATTTTTCGGTGAACTGATCAAACGAAGGTAATGAATGGTAATGCCATTTATTTACAATGGTTCCATTTTTAAGCAAAAGTATACCAGGGTTAGCCCTTACCATACTTTTCAACGGTACACCATCCGCATAAAAAACCTCCATAAATAATTTCATACGCTTGCTGAACTTTTCGGCATCACGTGCTGAACTTGAAGTGAGCAACACGGTTCTGATATTAAACTGCTCGGCAGCATTTAAGGCCAAAGCATTGATATCAGCCATTGCGCTTTCGCTAGTTTCATTCAAATTATAAGCCACCACTACCAAACTGTAGTAAGGATTCTCGACAATTTCTTTGGTATAATCGGTCCCCGAAGCATCGGTAATCAACAAGTCCTTTATCTTCACGTCGTAGCCTTTTTTAATCAGCTTACGAGATGGCGAACCCGTCACCTCCCAATTATCATCTTTCCAAACTTCCTTGCCCATGTATTCCTTGTCGCTCATGGTCTTGGTTTCACCCGTTTTTTTATTTTTCAGGTCGTACATGATCAAGTACTCATCCACGGGTGCCCCTTCGGGGATTTTCATATTCTCAGGAATATTTGAGCCTACTTTATAAGGAAGAAAATCGATGATAGGCAGGTAATTATAAGTGAAAGTGCCGAACATTAATGAAGCAGTAAAAACGGCCGCAAACAACGCACTTTGCAAACTTGGCTTTTCGGTAACTGGTTTAATCCAATCTTTTTTGATATACAAGAAAATGATCAGTAGCAATAGTACCAAATCTTTACTGAACGATTGCCAAGGGGTTAGCGGAATGGCGTCGCCAAAACAACCGCAAGAAGTAACGACCTTAAAAGCTGCTGAAACAAAAGTGAGGAAGGTGAAAAAGATAATGGTAGCCAGTAACCCCTTCACCACAAAATTTCTGAAAATCCCCAATAGCAACAATGCACCGAATAAAATTTCCAGCATGCATAATAAAATGGCAATGCCCGTTGCCCAGCCATCAAGAAAACTCATATGGAAAACCGCAAAGTACTCTTGTAGTTTATAACCAAAGCCAATAGGATCATTCGCTTTAATTAATCCCGAAAAGATAAACAGGATCCCTACAAACCATTTCGAAAAATTGAAAAGTGCTTTCTTCATATACTTTGTTTTATCGTCAGGTGAATTGGGCGCTTGTGCTAAGCCACTCCCAATTTAATCAATGCAAACACTGCATAGTTCAACATATCCTGATAGTTGGCTTTGATTCCTTCAGAAGCCAGTGTCTGACCATCATTATCCTCAATTTGCTTCACTCTCAAAATCTTCATCAAAATCAGATCTGTTAATGAACTGATACGCATATCACGCCAAGCTTCGCCGTAATCGTGGTTTTTATCAAACATCAGATCCTTGGTTTCCTTTACACGTTCGTCGTAATAAGTTTCCGCAACTTCTACACTTAACTCATTGGGTTCGTTTTCGCCAAGTTCTAATTGCAAGATGGCCATTACACAATAGTTGATGATCCCGATATATTCCGAAGAAATATCCTCCCCTACTTTTGAAACTTTTTTCTCTTCTAGCGTTCTAATCCTCTGTGCCTTGATAAATATCTGGTCGGTAATAGAAGAGGGACGTAGAATACGCCAAGCGGTACCATAATCTTTGGTTTTTTTAATAAACAGCGATCTGCAAACCGCAATCACCTGATCGAATTCTAAAGAAGTATTTGATGCCAAAACAATTAAAATATTTAAGGTTATAGCCAATAAAAACGGCTATTTTTGTTTTTTGTTAACTGATGGCTAAAGATACATTTTTAAACCGAAAACAAATGCTAAACTGTAAGGGCAAAGTTGTTGACATCAGCAAGCCGTCGGTCATGGCGATCTTAAATCTTACCCCCGATTCGTTTTACCAAAACAGCCGTGCAAAGAGTATTGACGATGCCTTGAGCAAGGTTGAACACTTTGTAAAAGCAGGTGCAAAGTTTATAGATTTAGGCGCCTATTCGTCACGACCAGGCGCAGCAGAAGTGAGCGAAGAAGAAGAGTTAGAGCGCATGGTACCAGCCATCAAAGCCATCAGCGAATCGTTTCCAGAAGTACTCTTATCTGTGGATACTTTTAGGGCAAAGGTGGCGGAGGAAGGTATTCATGCTGGCGCTCATTTGATCAATGACATTGCCGCTGGCAATCTTGATGAAAGAATGTTCGAAACGGTGGCCAAACTGCAAGTACCCTACATCATGATGCACATGAAAGGCACCCCGCAAAATATGCAAGATAGCCCCACTTACGACAATGTAACCAAAGAAGTTTTCGCCTATTTCAGTGAGAAGATCAAAACATTACAAAGCCTCGGTGTGAAAGACATTATTCTTGACCCAGGATTTGGATTTGCCAAAACCTTAGACCACAACTATCAGCTATTGAAAGAAATGGAACTGCTCAATTTCTTCGAACTGCCATTGTTGGTAGGCTTTTCCAGAAAGTCGATGATTACCAAGGCCCTTGGCATAAAAACGGAAGAAGCTTTAAATGGTACTACAGTACTCAACACCGCTGCCTTACTTAAAGGCGCTAATATTTTAAGGGTTCATGATGTAAAAGAGGCAGTGGAATGCGTGGAATTGGTGAATAGAATTAGTTCATTAGTTCATTAGTTCACTGGTTACTAACCTTTTGCTCGCCTAACTTTTTCAACTAACCCCTAATTACTGGCACCTAACACCTAAAAAATAGCTATCTTGTACAACAATGAAAAACCTTGATTTCGATTTCCTTAAAATTACTTGGATTGATGCTATAGATGTGATACTGGTTGCCATTATCATCTATTACATCTACAGCCTTATACGCAATACCTTAGCCGTAAACCTGATATTAGGCATGGTGATTATTGTGTTGGTGTACTATATTGTGAAGGGCCTACATATGGAATTGCTGGAAGCCATTATCAATAAGTTCATGAGCGTGGGGATTTTGGCATTGGTCATTATTTTCCAACCAGAGATCAGGCGATTTTTACTTCATATTGGAAAAACCACCTTTCTGCAAAAGAACAAAGCTTGGTGGGGTTATTTATTCGGCAGCAAAAACATTGAACAGGACAATTTATTAAGGATAAAACCCATTATCGATGCCTGCAAAAGCATGAAAAAATCCCGCACGGGAGCACTAATTGTATTTGTAAAGTATTATGATGACGAGTTTTTCACCAATAGTTGCGAAATCATCGATAGCAAAATATCCAAACGTTTACTGGAAAGTATCTTTCAAAAGCACAGTCCCTTGCATGATGGTGCCGTGGTGATTTCTGAGAACAAAATCAAAAGTGCCAGCTGTATCTTGCCTCTTACAGATAATAATAAATTGCCTGCACAATTTGGCTTGAGACACCGAGCTGGAATTGGCGTTTCCGAATCAACCGATGCCGTTGCGGTCATCATTTCAGAAGAAACTGGTGAAATTGCCTATGCTAAACAGGGCCGTGTAAGGATGAATGTTTCTTTTGGCGAATTGGAGAAACTACTTAATAAAGACTTTTAAGGAGAGCAAGGAATAAGGAGCAAGGGATAAGGAGTAAGGAGCAAAGAATAAAGACGAAGAGTATAAAGTTAAAAGTAGAGAGTTAAGAGTAAAAGCTTAAGGCAGAAAGTGAAAACTCTTTTAAATAAAAAGGAGCAAAAATTAGAGATCACTCTTTAATCTTTGCTCCTTTATTTTTTATCTATGAACTAGCAATATTGCTCAAATGCACCAATTAGGTTTTCGGCAATCATTTGTGCTGGTCTGCCTTCAATTTGATGACGCTCAATAATGTGCACCAATTTACCATCTTTAAACAATGCCATTGAAGGTGAAGATGGAGGGAAAGGTGCCATGTATGATCTTGCTTTATCTACCGCATCTTTTTCCATGCCCGCAAAAACAGTTACCAATTTGGTTGGGTGTTTTGCATTGGCAGCCGCTAACTTAGCCGCAGGACGAGCATTGGCAGCAGCACAGCCACAAACAGAGTTTACCACTACAAACACAGTGCCTTCGCTATTAATTGCAGCATCAACCTCTTCAGGAGTTTTCAACTCATCAAAACCAACGTTCGTTAATTCGGCACGCATTGGCTCTACTAAATATTCTGGATACATAACTATTTTTTAAAATATGGCTACAAAAATAGTGATTTTGTCAATCATTCTATCACTTTGGCTATTTGGCAATTAAGTTTAACATTCAAATGATGTTTAACCAACTGTGCTTTACTATCAATTTTCAGCACCAAATACTATTGCAACTCCCTTAGAAATTGTTTCAAGGTCTCTTCATCAGTAAGGGTGTTAAAGCCAAAGAAGATAGCAAATACGATACACAACAGTAATATTAGCCCACTTAAGATTAAACCGATAATAGCACAAACACGGCCCGCATTTAAGTTCTTATAGGAACTTAAGGTATAATAATTCATGTTGGCCAAATAGTTTTCCTTATCCTTTTTACTCAAAATCAAAGCTACAACTCCCAATACCACCCCTACCAAGCCGTAGAAACAGCAACAGGCCACAATGGATAAAATCCCTAATACCAAAACGATGGTTGCATTGGGCAAAGCCATTTGCATGCCACCAAAACCACCACCATAAGGAGGATAAGGGTTGTTTGGATTAGGCTGACTAAAATTCTGATAACCTTGTGGGTTTTGTTGCCACTGCGGGTTTTGTGGGTTCTGTGAATTTTCTTGGCTTGGTTGGCTATTTTGCGCTTGACCTTCTTGTTCCTCTGACATCTTTTTAGAATAATTGGTGGTGATAAATCTTATAAATATAACTCGTTACAATAATGACGGTAGCAAAGATATACATCAGCTTGATGAGGAATGCACCGTTTTTAAAATCAAATTTCAAATGAAGAATGGTAAAAATGCACAGGGCCAAAATAGGCAAAGTAGCAGGATATAATTTAAAAGACATCCACACATCACCTTTTAGCAAGGCCACAAATGACCGCTGCAAACCACAGCCAGGACAATCAACACCCGTCCATTTTTTAAAAGGGCACGACAGCAAATGATTTTCTAGCCAATGGATTACCCCACTGCCCCCACCAACTAGCAATAAAAAAAATACAACTGGTATACCTTTCATTTAGCTGCTAAAATATTAAATTGCCTGTTAATTACTCCTATGCCGTTTATTAATTATTGGATTGTTTTTCTATTAAATATTTAAAATGATGAAACGTTTGATCTTACTTGTATTACCGTTGTTGGCGTTTAATGCCTATGCTCAAAAGCCCGAAGATACCGAAGTTTACAAGCCTGTGCCTCCAAAAGTAAGCACTGGCGCCCATTTTGCCGATGCGCCTTCTGATGCCCTCATTCTTTTTGATGGCAAAAACTTAGATCAATGGATTTCTGTAAAAGACCATAGCAAGCCCGCACAATGGACCGTTGCCGATGGTGCGTTTACCGTGAAAAAAGGCACTGGCAATATCCAAACCAAGAAATCATTTTTAAACTACCAATTGCATTTGGAATGGAAAATTCCTACCAACATTACGGGTAAAGGTCAAGGGAGGGGAAATAGTGGTCTATTTTTAGCTTCTACCGGTGGCGGCGATGACGGTTATGAGCTACAAATTTTGGACAACTATAACAACGATACTTATGTGAACGGACAAGCAGGTAGCATTTACAAACAGTTTGCGCCTTTGGCCAATGCTAATAAAAAACCAGGCGAATGGCAAACTTATGATGTGATTTGGACAGCCCCTACTTTTAAAGCAGACGGCTCCTTAAACACGCCAGCAAGGGTAACGGTATTTTTTAATGGTGTGTTAGTGCAAAATAACACCACACTTACCGGACCTACACAGTATATTGGTGCTCCATCTTATAAAAAAGCACATGGCGCCTGCCCTATCAAATTGCAGGATCATGGCGACCCAAGTGAGCCGATTAGCTTTAGAAATATTTGGATAAGGGAGTTGTAGCAGTTTCTATAAAAACATAAAAAAGCGTAGCCGATCATTCAGCTACGCTTTTTGTTTAATTATATATCCTAAGGAATTTGGAATGTTGTCAAGTTGTTTCCATAAAACCAAAAGCCTTCAACAACCCCAGCCCTGTAACCATTGTAGTAACTAGATAAATTTGGATAATCAGCTTTCAAACCATCGATATAAGTTGTTTTTCCGTTCAACCAATCTACATTAGCTTGACGAATTAAAAATGGATCATTTGATAACTCTAAAGCACCAATAGTAACATAACATTCTTTTGAAGCACAATAGGTAGCGTCGCCCGCTTGTGTTGTAGTTCCCGAAACTGTATCGATTTTAAAATACTTAGTTGTAGTTGCATAAACAGTAGTATTTGCAAATATTGGCGGGGTTTCTTCTAACACTTCCTTTATTCCCCTCGCCAAGCCACAATTATAATCCAGAATTCCATTTACAACACAGTAATTATTATAATAGGTTGCTGCTGATACATAACCTGATGTACCCGATCCACCTGGCGACCCATTACCATATGGAGTAGGATCGCATACATCCCCAATACCATCGCCATCTGTATCTTCTTGATTAGGGTTATAAGTTTCAGGGCAGTTATCCAAACTATCGGTAATACCGTCACAATCTAAATCGTCTATCGTAAAACACGGAGTAGTGTTGTCAGATTTAGTTTTGTCTTTGAGATTAATGGAGAGGTCTTCTTTACTTACAAGAGCATCATGTTTACAACCAAGTAAAACAGTTAGTAGTAGTACTACCGACACATTAAAGATTTTTTTCATGTTGTGATTAATTTAAATGATTTAATTTATTTATTAAATATATCCTTTTTAAACCAAACAAAAACACTGTAAAACAAACACTTGCAACCTTCCAGCTTATGTTTTACCATTTACAAATGGCGATGCTTTACATCTTGCTTTCACAACCATATCACATAACTTTGCTGCTCAAATTCTAAACAAAACCAATATGTCATCAGTAGTGATAAAAACCACCTACCATAACACGACAAAAACATGCTAACAGCCTTTAAAATAAATCAAAGCATTACTTAAAAAAACACAAAATAACGCCATTCTGTAGATTATTTCGAAACTGGCCACATCTAACGTTACAAACTGGCACTAATTTTCGTCAAAAAGTGTTCAATCGACTGATTTTAAGCAGCTTTAAACTTACCTGAAAGATTAATTGATAATGTGTTCTCATCACGGCGAAAGAGATTCTTAGCCGCTGAAATTCTGCTTTTAAAGGATAATCAACTTGGACACTTAACTTGCTTAGGTTTTACAGTCCCTACAAGTGCTTTTGTGGGCAACATAGGGCTTTTACAAAGCAAAAGCAGCTATTTCTTAGGATAGGAGGATACAAGAATAAGCTAAATACCGCAATCTTGTTTGCATCTAAACGAATCTATGTGGGGCGACCCAAGCTACTAAAAACCATAAGATTTACTGAACACGTTGTAACATACAGGGACCGAAATACCACTTTGAACGAACAAAAAACAACCTTTTAGGAAATGTTCCAGAAGAAAAAAGACAACCTGAAAGGAAGAAGTAGAAACATCGTAGACAAAAAATAGTAGAATTATAGATTTAATTCTCCCAAAAAATAATTTACTTATTTTAAAATTTTATGTCGGTGAGTATTTTAAAAGTTTAATGCCATCATTAAACAAAATACCGTAGGATTAACCCCTACGGTATTTTTAAAAATCATTAACGCTAGTTTTTTATAATCTTTTTTACTAGAGGTATATTACCATTCAATTTTAGCAAGTAGATGCCCGAAGCTAGATTGTTTAAACTGACCGCTGTTTTGGTTATTGAACTGTCTAATGAGATTTGTTTTAATATTTTACCATTGCTATCTATCAGCTGTAATTGATTATAAAGGCCTGCCACAAACGCAACGTTAATGATATCTTGCGTTGGGTTTGGATAAATCTCTACTTTGTTATCAGCTAAAGACACATTAACCGATCGTACCCCCAAATCTGTTGGTTTACCGTTAAAATCTTGTTGTTCTAATCGATAATAATTAATACCATTAACTGGTTTTTTATCATAAAAAACATAATTACTACCGGTTGTTGTATTTCCAGAACTTGCCACTTTACCAACAACATTAAACTGCTGACCATCCACTGATCGGGAGATGATAAATTCTTTGTTGTTAGTTTCAGAAGCAGTTTGCCACTGTAATTTAACCACTCCTGTGTTTTGCAGTGTTGCATTATAGTGAAGTAGTGTAACTGGCAAAGTTACCTCAAAATAGGCTAATGCTTTTGCCATAAAAGCGGTAATTTGTGTTTGAGATATAGTTTCTAGTGGGAATCCAAGATAAATAATTCCACCAGGGGTTGTTCCCGAGCCAAATGTACCTTTATAGGCAATTCCAGCAAAACGTCCTGCGGTATTATAATTTAAAATGGTTGTTGCGCCGCCGAAAGGGCTAATATTATCAGGAAATCTTGCTAGATAACCATCTCCAATGTTTAGCGTTACACCCTCAAATGGACTTCCTACTACGCCCGACACAGGATAGTCTGTGGTCACACCGTCGCTAATATAAGTAGCCTTCAAATAATTATTCATAAAACTTAAATCGTACTCAGCTGCAGCAGATCGGCCTAAATTGAATGCAATTTCTGATCCTGTAATGAGCAGTTTTCCCCCATTATCCAAGAAAGCTTTAACTTTTGCTTTATTTGTTCCGTTAAAGACTTTGTCAGCGCTAGAATCGTCACCGGTAAACCATAACACAATATCGTAGTCACTTAATAAAATAGTTCCTGCGTCTATCATCTCGTCGGCAGCAGAATTAATTCGCATAGTGGCATTATCTCGCAACGTTTCAAAATAAATGGAGGCAAAATTGTGCGATCTCGATTTATAATCATTAACTCGATCAAATGCATCAACAATAAGAACCTTTGGCCCCGTTGTAACATTTACAGTTCTGCTATAAACATCACTTGGTGCACTTTCAACATCCGGATTAACGCCATTGGTAACCACCGCAGTAAGTTTAAAATGAACCGCGGTAGTTGTAGGCACCACTAAAAATTGATTTGGGTTTAAACTGACACTTGTTGTGGTGGCTGTTAACGTAGATTCATCAGCAGCTAAGGCCCAACCACTAAAATCATCGTCTAAGGCATAATATAAACGATATCCTTTCAATGTAGGCTCGGTGTTGGCTTTCCAAGCCGCATTGACTACATTAGAACCTCCTGTACCTGTGATGTAGTATAGCGTTGGTAATGAAACCGACGGAATTACAACGCCACCGGCAATTCTGTTCAATAAATTTGTCCAACGTGCAGTAGTCAAATTAGGGCAATCGGTAGCTTTAACATCACTATGACCATATATGCCACGGTCCCCATTAACTGCTCTTCTTACTCTTGGAATGTTATTTCTATTACAAACATCTATCGCTAGGTTTGCCGCAGCAACTAGCATGGGTTCGCTATCCCACATGGCCAAGTTAGTAGCTAAAACTTCATGTTCTGTACTTATGCCTGCACCATTCCATTGTGGGAAACCAGTTACACCCTGTGCATAAGCTCTGTCGCCTTCTCTCACTACCTGCGATATTTCGCCATCAGAATTTCGAATACAATAATTAGCGCTCGATGGTGAAGTACGTGTACAATCACTAAACCAAGATATTGCACCAGCATAAGTTCCGGTTGCCATATAATGAACAAAATAGTAATCGATGCCATAGCCGTTTCGCCCTGTAGCATAATTACAGGTAGTCATTCTGTTTATTGCAGTTGGATAATCAGTGCCTGTATTAGCAACACTTTTACCACTGTTGTTTTTTTTCTCAGGTGCGTTTTTATATTCAGGAATAGTAATGGATTGAGCGTCAATTTGAATAATTTCTCTCCAAAGCGATACCGTTTTACTTCCGTTTTTGATCACATTGTAAAAACTTGTGGCTAGCGAAGTCTTCATTTCTTCGTTGCTTAAACCCGTCAAATCTCTTGTGGCCTCAAACCAATCCGCTAAATTAGCTGAGGTAGGTTTGCCTTTTTGATAATGAGCTAATAGCGCAGCTGCGGCTCTAATATTTGCTTTGGCTTGATTTTTTATATCGTCAACACTTAAATTCGTCAAACTTGCAGCAAGTGTAATTTGTTTGATATGATCCGATTCAATTAAACCCATCATTCCGTAAGAACCATAAAACGAGGGGCCTGTTTGTGCCCAATTGCTTTGTACCTGAGCTGCAGCTTTCAATATGATTGCAGGCACTCGAAATTCAGCTGCTGCGTCATCGATATATTTTTCTGTTGTTGCCACAGACGGATGCGGACGATTTAAAATATCGGCAAGGTGTTCATGGTCTTCGCCAGCATGATCATATTCAATAACTACTCCTTGGGTTTTAGCTGATTGATTTTGTTTTTCTATCGCAGCTTTCCGATTGCGGTCGGTATTTGAAAGAAAGTCATTCATCTCTCTTTGCAAAAACACATCCCCGTTTCCATAGACTCGTTTTTTTATTGGCGAACTTAAATTTTTATCTACCAATTTAATCAAGTCTTCGTTGGTTCTTTTAACTTGTGCAATGGCGTTAAACGACACTGCAAAAACTAAAACAATAGTTTTTAAAATAAAAGGTAATTTTCTTCTCATATTAAATTTATTTGGTTGGTTGAAAAATGAACGCAAAAAAGAGCAAGCTTGACTCTTTAGATAACTGTTTGGTAATGTAAGTGTAAGAATAATAAATTAAAGATGCAACTTAGTGCGGTTTTATGTATAAATAACGTAAAAAACCGCACATCAAAAACTTTAAGAGTTATATTTTTGCGCTCTACGTGTGTATTTCAGCGAAGGTAGCAGCCCTGTTTCGTTCCAAACTGTCCAGCCCGATGAGGGCTTTTTCTTTTTAGTGCCTTTCGGATCCACCTGGCACCAGAGCTTCGGAACTTTGGAAACCCCATCTCCCATATCGCACTTTTGCTCTGCAAAAGTTCAGTACAGAAGCCAAAACAGCTCTAGAATAACAGTCATATATATAGGTGATCCGAGCAGAAAGCAAACTGCCATTTTTGAGCGCTTTCAGCATGCAGGATTCGTCTTTGAAGCGCAGGGAAGGTAATGGTACAGAGAGGACTAAATTTTCTTTCAAACATACCTTAAATTGCCTAAATCACCCTTAACGGTTATGATGGTTGATGATTTAACCCATACTACTTACTCAATCAAAGATGTATAAGGGAATGAAATTAATGCTAGTGGCTTATGCACTTGGCATAAATGAAAGTAAAACAAGATAGATACTCTTTCTATTTATATGAAGAATATTTTCTCGACTAATTAGATTTCATATTTGTCATTGACACTTAACCACCTATTTTCAATCAAACAAAAGCACTGTAAAACAAACACTTGCAAACCATCATTTTGTGGTTTGTCATTGACAAATGGAAATGTTTTACATTTTGCTTTCACAACGATATCACGTAACTTTGCTGCTCAAATTTTAAACAAAAACAATATGTCATCAGTAGAGACAACTTACGTACCTTACAAAGTTAAGGACATTTCACTGGCGGAATGGGGCCGCAAAGAGATCGAATTGGCAGAGGCAGAAATGCCAGGCTTAATGTCATTAAGAAAAGAATTTGGTCCAACAAAACCCCTACAAGGCGCTAGAATTGCAGGATGTTTGCACATGACTATCCAAACTGCAGTTTTAATTGAAACTTTAGTGGAACTTGGAGCTGAGGTAACTTGGTCTTCATGTAACATTTTTTCAACCCAAGATCACGCTGCTGCTGCTATTGCTGCTGCTGGTATTCAGGTATATGCTTGGAAAGGCTTAAACGAAGAGGAATTTGACTGGTGTATTGAGCAAACTTTGCACTTTGGTCCAGAGCGTCAACCGTTGAACATGATTTTAGATGACGGTGGTGACTTAACCAACATGGTATTTGATAAATATCCAGAGTTAAT
This sequence comes from Pedobacter sp. ASV17, assembly GCF_016429065.1. GTDB lineage: Bacteria > Bacteroidota > Bacteroidia > Sphingobacteriales > Sphingobacteriaceae > Pedobacter. The sequence goes on along the minus strand of NZ_JAELTX010000041.1, from coordinate 17,505 downwards.
TGCCGCTATTAAAGGTTTATCAGAAGAAACAACTACTGGTGTTCACCGCTTATACGAGCGTATGAAAAACGGTACTTTGCACTTACCTGCAATTAACGTTAACGATTCAGTAACTAAATCTAAATTCGATAACAAATACGGCTGCCGTGAGTCGTTGGTAGACGCGATCCGTCGTGCTACTGACGTAATGATGGCTGGTAAAGTTGCTGTAGTTGCTGGTTACGGCGACGTAGGTAAAGGTTCTGCAGCTTCATTAAGCTCACAAGGTGTACGTGTAATCGTTACCGAAATTGACCCAATTTGTGCTTTACAAGCGGCAATGGAAGGTTATGAAGTGAAGAAATTTGCTACTGCTGTGAAAGAAGCTGATATCGTAGTAACGACAACGGGTAACCGTGACATCGTTCGTGGCGAGCACTTCAAAACCATGAAAGATAAAGCGATTGTTTGTAACATCGGTCACTTTGATAATGAAATTGACATGGCTTGGTTAAACCAAAACTATGGCAATACTAAGGTAGAGATCAAACCTCAAGTAGATAAATACACCATTGATGGTAAAGATGTAATCATCTTGGCCGAAGGTCGTTTGGTAAACTTAGGTTGCGCTACTGGTCACCCTAGTTTTGTAATGAGTAACTCATTCACTAACCAAACTTTGGCTCAATTAGAACTTTGGACCAACAGAGATGCTTACGAAAACAAAGTTTATGTTTTACCTAAGCATTTAGATGAAAAAGTAGCTCGTTTACACTTAGAAAAAATCGGTGTAGAATTAGATGTACTTGATCCTCACCAAGCAGAATATATTGGTGTAGCGGTTGAAGGTCCATTTAAGCCTGAAGCTTACAGATACTAATCGTAAGATTGTTAAATATCATAAAAAGGGATGGAGTTAAAACTTCATCCCTTTTTTATTGATGCGTAATTGGGGATGGTTTATCATCAATCTCACTATATTTAGGGTTTGATTTGTTTAGAACGTCGAATTTATGAATATTGACCTTAGCGGAAAAGTTGCGCTCATTACTGGAGCAGAATCAGGCATTGGTAAAGCAATTGCCATTGAGTTTGCAAAATTGGGATGTGATTTAGTTCTTACTTATTACCATGATGAAAATTTAGTTGAACAAACGCTGAAAGAAGTAGAAAGGCATGGAAATAAAAACCTTCTTGTTCAAGCAAACGTAAGCAAACAACAGGAAGTTGAACAGCTATTTGAAACTGCCATCAAAACTTTTAATCAAATCGATTTTTTAGTAAACAGTGCAGGTGTAAGAAGCGTAGACAAACCTCTTGCTGAAATGTCTCCCACCGAATTTGACCATACGATCCAAACCAATTTGTACAGTGTGTTCCACTGTTGCAAATGCTTCGTAAAACACTATTCGAATCATCAACAGGAAGGCAGAATCATTAATATTACTTCTGTTCAGTCAAAAGTGGTGAGTGCTGGGAAAACCGATTACTGTGCCTCTAAGTTTGCGATAAAAGGATTTTCGGAGGCTTTATCCTTAGAACTTGCTTCACAAAAAATCACGGTAAATTGTATCGCTCCAGGAATGATTTTAACACCGATGAATCAACGGGCTATTGATGAACCTAGCTACAGAGAACAGTTGGAACAACGAATCCCTCTACAATATGCAGGTTTACCAGAAGATGTGGCCAATGCCGCGGTATTTCTAGTTTCCGATTATGCAAGATACATTACAGGAACCACCCAAGTGGTTGATGGTGGCTTGATGTTAAACAGAACAAAGGGAGCTAGATAAAACAGCTCCCTTTATTCATCATTATTTTGCTCCTATAAAGACATCTACTTCGGCATTACTCCAATCGAAGCTCTTAGCGCTGTAGATTTCAAAATCATATTGGTAATTTCTTGGATAATCGGTTTGCCAAATCTCCCTCCAAACATCGGCTACGCAGTCGGGCATTTTACCTTTGGCTACATAATGCACATACTCCTGTTCTGGGATTTGTAATGCTTCCAAGCCTTCAGGAACTGTGGCATCAGCACTCACTTTACAGCCAATAAAATAAGCGAAAGGTTGGGTATGGTCACCATCATAATCGTAATAAACGGCGTAACAATCATCGGCTAATTTATCGTTGATTTGATTGAAGATTTTTTGTTGCTCGAAGGTTTGCCACAGTTGACCACAATCAATTCCTGATTGTCCATTGGCGTTATATGTTTTACGGCCCAAGCTGATACCAATCAGCCTAAATTCGGGGATGTTTGTTTTGTTCATGACTATGATTTAGCAAGGCCAAATTACAAAAAACATTTAGCTGGGTATCAATTATTGGTCGCTGATTTTGTGTTATTGGTCGTTAGATTTTTTTATTGGATTGCTAGATCTCTCCTAGCTGTGCTGTAGTAGAGATGACGGAAAAGAACAAGACCTATAAGGTTTTAAAAACCTTATAGGTCGGTCCACCTTCTACTTCAATTCAAAAGAGGACTTCAACTTGATATCATTTGAGGCTGAACCTACCATTACTTTAAATTCGCCAGGCTCGGTAATCCACCCTTTTTCTTCGTGATAAAAAGCTAATTTCTCTGGGTTCAGTTCAAAACTGATTTCCTTACTTTCTCCTGGTTTTAGCTTCACTTTTGCAAAATCCCTCAATTCTTTCACGGGCCTTACTACCGAAGCAAAAGTATCTTGAATATAAAGTTGTGCTACTTCCTCTCCTTCTACCTTACCTGTATTGGTTAAGGTGAAACTAACTTTTACACTTTCTTTTTGGTTGATGGCAGTGTTAGATAATTTCAAATTGCTATAACTAAAAGTGGTATAACTTAGTCCGTGACCGAAGGCATATTGTGGATCATTTGACACATCAATATAGGCAGATTTGTAACGGATATCGCCTGATTTGGTTACTGGACGCCCAGTGTTATAGTGATTATAGAAAATAGGAATCTGTCCTACGTTTCTCGGGAAGCTGATCGGCAATTTACCTGAAGGATTGTAATCTCCAAACAATACATCTGCAATGGCATTGCCACCTTGGTCACCCAACAACCAAGCATAAACCACTGCGTCGGCTTGTGCTGCAATGGTATTGAACACCAATGGACGGCCTGCCATCAACACTACAATTACAGGTTTGCCTGTAGCTTTAACGGCTTTGAACAGCTCTTCTTGTTTACCGGGCAAAGAAATATCGCTACGAGATTTAGCTTCTCCACTAAAATCCCAAGTTTCACCAAGAACCATCACTACTGCATCTGCATTTTTAGCTGCATTTACTGCCTCCGCAAATCCATTAGTTAAACTATCTTTCACCGTTGTGCCTTGTGCATAGCTCAGTTTCGTTCCTTTTACTTTCTGCTTAACACCCTCGTGAACACTTACAATATTTGCGGTGTCGATATATACCGTCCAATTTCCTGCCTGATCTCTTTTAGCATTTACCAAAGGACCAATGAGCGCAAGGTTTTTAATGGATTTGCTAAGTGGCAGCGTACTGTTGTTGTTCTTCAACAACACAATTGATTTTTGTGCAGCGGCCAATGCAACGGCTTTGTATTTCGGGTCGTTCATCACCTTTTGCTCTCTCTTCTCATCAGAGAAACGGTAAGGATTATCAAACAAACCTAATTCAAACTTTTTGTATAAAATTCTTTTTACGGCTTCATCAATGTATTTTTCCTCTACTTTACCACTCTTTACTAGTTTTTCGAGTTCCTTTTTATAGGCTTCGCTTTCCATATCCATGTCACTTCCTGCTACAATAGCCTTTTCAGAAGCTTCGTTTAAGTTTTTAGCAAAACCCCAAGGAATCATCTCACCAATAGACCCCCAATCACTCACTACAAATCCTTTGTAATTCCAGCTTCCTTTAAGGATATCGCGTTGTAAATAAGCATTTCCAGTGGCTGGGATTCCATTTAACGTATTAAATGAGTTCATAAAAGTAGCTACTCCTGCATCGGCAGCTGCTTTAAAGGGAGGTAAATAGATTTCGTGCAATTGTTGCTTGCTCAGATCAACTGGATTATAATCTCTTCCTGCCATTGAAGCACCGTAGGCAGCAAAATGCTTGGCACAGGCCATAATTCTATCTAGTGCTCCTAATTTCTCGCCCTGAAAACCAAGTACCCTTGCTTTGGCAATCTGCGAACCTAAATAAGGGTCTTCGCCAGCGCCCTCCATCACTCGTCCCCAACGTGGATCACGAGCAATATCCACCATTGGTGCAAAGGTCCAATGAATACCAGAAGCAGCCGATTCTTCTGCGGCTACTTCTGCTGATCGCCTAATGATTGACAAATCCCAAGAAGCCGACTCTGCCAAAGGAATTGGGAACACGGTTTTATAGCCATGTATCACATCTAAACTAAACAACAAAGGAATTTTTAAACGAGATTGTAAAGCGATGGCTTGTATCTCTCTTGTATCCTTTACTCCTTTTACGTTTAACATGGAACCCACCATGCCGCTCTTGATATCGTTCAGCAAATAATTTTTTCTGTCGCTGGCCGGGCCGGTTACTTCTCTTCCCGAATATTGATTCAATTGTCCAATTTTTTCGGTTAGGGTCATCAATTTCATGACCGAATCGACCCTTTGCTCGATGGTTTTCCGCTGTGCAAATGTTTGAGTGGCTACTGTTGCACTCAATAAAAGTGTAAGGCTTAAAAATTTGTTCATTTGTTGTTTTAAGTTTTATGGTGTTAACTGCAAATTAAGTCCGTCTCTAAAGTTCCAAAAATTTTGCTTCTTTTGGTAAGTGGTGTCAAATAAAGTTGCTTCGGCATTCAATCCCCAAGCTGAATCGGCATCGCCAATGTTCCATAGTGTAATGCCCCATCTTTGGTTTACAGGCACAATTTCCTGATAGGCTTTGGCCACGTTGTAATACAATGATTTTTGTAGGTTTCTACGATTGGTAAGATCTGCCGTTGGCACTGAAGTTTCGCTGGGGCCCAACAGGGAAATATCCAGTTCAGCGATGTGTACCAACAATCCTGTTTCTTTCATTTTCTGTATGGCAGCCCTGATACTGGTTAGCGGCGTATTGTATCTAATGTGCATTTGTAAGCCTACACCGTTAATGATGGGGTCGCCACCTTCTGTCATGGGCTTTAACTCCATTACTTTATTGTAAATCGCGTTTAGCTTGGCAGTAGAATATTCATGTCCATAATCGTTATAGAACAATTTCAGCTTCCAGTTTTGGTTGGCCCTTGCCGCTAATCTGGCATATCTAAATGCTTTTTCGATATAAATTTCGCCCATGTATCTTTTCCAAATACTGCCAATGTCATTGCCTTGGCTATCTAAATTTAAATTTCCTCTTAAAGTTCCATCATCATAATAGGCCTCATTCACTACATCCCATGATTTTAACAGCGGCAGCAAAGGGTTTCCTCCTTTATAATATTGACTGTAAAAACCTACGGTCTTATCTATATGTCTTTTCATAATGGCATTAAGGGTATCGGCCCTTGCCGCTACGGGCGTGTTGCTCTCTATATTGGTTACCCATTGTGGCAACGCCCTATGCCAAATCAGGGCATGACCGTGCATCCGTTTTTCGCCATGGTCTTTTGCCAAGTTGGGTATCTTTTCGTTCTTCTCTTCTATGCCATTTCCTTGGATGCCAAAATCCCACACAAATTTTGAAGGGTTTAGGCTATTCATCTTCATATCATTCTCTGCCGTAATGCTATTGTATTGTTCTTCCGCCAAATCCTTGTAGGCTGCCACACTAAATTTATTGGAGTTTACTGCCGCTCCAATGATGATGTCGGGATTTACTTCCTGCAATATGGCACTTACCGCAGCAGCACTCATTGCAATTGTTTTTTCGGGAGATAAATTGGCTGTTTCCAATGTTTTCTCTTGTTTTTTACAAGCACCAAGCATGCTGCCCAGCACCAGTACGGTGATAGTTACTTTGTTCATGATTTATATTTGGTTAAGGTTGACGAAGTAAATAAAGGCTATCCAAAAAATAATGTTCCTAACTTATTGGATAGCCTTCCGAAAACGTGAGAGCGCGTAAGAGGGCGTGAGAGCGCGTATTAAATACAGTTGAAAAGAAGATTACAAAACCGTCTTTTTAGCTAATTTACCTTCACTGGTGCTTAAGCTAATAATAGCTAAGCCTTTAGACAATTTGCCCGATGGCACTACCACTTTGTTATAGCCTTTTTCTAGCTGCGCTGATTGGCTATAAGCTATTTTCCCATTCACATCAGCCAATGCTATTTTTCCATTTTGAGCTTTAGCGGAATAGATATGCAGCTCAATGCCCTCTCCATATTTTGCAATATCGAAATCTGTTTTAGGTACAGGAATTGCCGCACTCACTGGTCCGAAATATGCCTTATCTCCATTCAAATCAACTTGCTCCAATTGATAATAGTTCACACCAGGCAAAGGTTTCTCATCAACAAAGCTGTAGTTTGATGCTCCTTTGGCACCCACTTGGTCTATTTTTTTAAAATCGCTAGCAGTTGATGAACGTAAGATGTTGTAATGTGATGCATTAGTTTCACTAGCGGTAGTCCAATTTAAACGGATAGTCCCATTTTTTTCGTTGGCATTAAATGCGGTGAGGGTTACCGGTAATACATTAGTTCCTGGTGCCATGGTTACACCACGGAAAGTAGTGTTGGCAGATGCGGTGGCCAGTTCTGTTAAACTTCCTGAAAGTCCTGCTACACTGCCTTCGGTAGCTATCGTGAAGTTATCGTTATAGGTGTATAACTTCGAATCGTTCCCTCCTACAGCACCATAACTAGTGAAGTATAATTTCACTCCTGTTGTGCTACTGTAAACAGCTGTAATACTTCTAGTATTGGCTGGAACAGCAATGCTTCCAAAAGACACCCAATCAGTACCTGCCGCGTTAGATCTATATTTCTTTAAGGTAGGTGCGCCATCTGCATCATCAATCACATAAGCAAGGGTTCTGTTATTGGCAGTTTTGATCGCTGCTACCTGGTGCGCTTTTGCCAATGCGGCAGTTCCAGGAACATTAGGTGCTGTGGCAAAAGTTACCGAAGTGGTTGGTAATGGTGAATTTGGAATACTGGTTAATGCGTTTGGCGCAAATAACTTAATGCCATTATTAGAAACTGAAAAATAGGTATCGGCAATGGTCAATACACGCGGGGCATCCAAACCTGAGGAAACTCTGGTAGAGGCTACCGCAGTTCCTAACGTTTTATACCTCACACCATTTTGAAAGCCGTTGAAATAAACCGAAGTTCCTTCGACCACGGCCGAACGTGGGGTTCCAATGGCATCAATCACTAAGGTATTTGCAGTCCAAGTACCTGCGGCATTTATTGTACCTATCACAAACTCTCCCGTTTGTGCTGGATTGTAGCCAATGATCGACATGGTGGCACCATCTTTGGAAAGTACGGGATAACCTTCGTTTTCAAATGCATTGGAACCTGTCAGTCCTAAGCCTTCAAAGCCGTAGTTGCCACCTGTTGCCGTCCTTGGAATGGTATAGGTCTTCACAAAAGCTCCCGAAGGTGTATATTCATCTACAAAAACGGCCACACGATTGCCCCCTGTCATGGCAGTTCCATCACCATAACGGTAAATGGCTAAGTTGCCCGTTGCAAATTGTGCCCAAGCACTTAAAGTGCCAAAGGCTGTAAAAATAATGGTAAGTAGTTTTCTTTTCATACGCTATTCGCTGGTTTTTTGGTTGGTTGTTTAGTTAATTAGGGATCAGGTACTAGTGGTTAGGGATTAGTTGATTTAATTTGATCATTGGTTAATTCGATGATTTGATAATGGTCACGTGCTTATGTTAGTGGTTGCTATTTATTAATTATCTTATCATCCCATTGACACACTACCTCATTTAGCTTTCGTTTTTAAAGTCCATCCTAGACCTATTTCAAAGTCGCCGCCTGTAAAAGAGCGGATGGCTGATGGTCCGATGCTGTATATGCCACTGATGTTAAATTGATCGTACTTGAAACCCAAGCCTACGGTAGCATTGTTAGTGCTGTGATACAAACCAAAGAGATTAAACTTCTGTTGGTAAGAGAACCCCAATCCACCCTCAATAATATTGTCCATGCCTTTTATCCCACGGTAAACCACTTTAGGTTCAACCGTCAAATCTTTACTAGCGGGAATCTTGTAAGAGGCGGCCGTGAAAAAGGTGGCGTAGTTAATGCCCGCCACAAAGTTGGGGTCGGTATTTAATTGGTTATGCAAATTAAGCCACGTTGCTTGTACATTCAGTTTTTCATCTGTAAAAGCGACTCCAAAATCGCCATCTAACCTGTAGCCCTTGTCGTTAAAGCGGTTCACTACGGGGTCATAGTTTTCCGCAGTGATATCTGCACTATTAATGGACTCTCTGGCAACGCCAACGGATACGCCAAAATGCAACTTACCTGTATTACTCACCGGTAAATGATAGGCGTAGGTGCCCATGATGCGGGTATAGTTGATCAAACCGCTTTTGGAAAGGTCTACATTTAAGCCTACCGCAGCTCGATCTGTATACGCAAACTCGCCTGTAAACATTTGATAGATTGGTGCATTGGGCACTTCGTTAAATTGCTTACGGAACAATAAATTGAGGTTTACTTTTTCTGTAGCTCCTGCCATGGCTGGGTTACCCAAATATTGGTTATTGAAGTACATATTTCCCATTGGACTTAACTGAGCCAAAGCGGTATTGATATTGACCAGCCCGAAGAGCACAAACAGGTATTTGATATTTATATTTACTTTCATTCGAGTAATTTTAATTTTCGCTAAATCTTCCTTTTCTAAATAATTGGGGTTAGCTTTTTCTTTTTGACTTTACCTTTTTACTTATTGAGATTAATTGTTCATCATGGTTAGCGCCCCTTTCTTTTTAGGCAAGCCAGCTCCAAAATCAATAATGTAGTAATAGGTATCTTCTTTTAAAGACGAACCTGCTACCCTACCGTCCCAGTCATTTTGGTAACCTTTTTTGGTAAAGATTACTCGGCCTGTCTTGTCAAATACTTTCACTACGCTTTCTGGATACATATCGATGTTTTTGATGACCCAGAAATCGTTTACTCCATCGCCATTTGGCGAAACCAGATTAGCAGCGGTAACGATGTTGTAATTATCATTCACATTTAAAGTAAACTCAGCTACGCTGGCGCAGGCTCCTTCATTTTGTACGGTCACTTTGTAAGTGGTATTTGCTTGAGGCCTTACGGTAATGGTTGCCGTATTGGTGACACCAATGATACTACCATTGCTTTCCCATTGATAGGTGCTACCACCTGTTGCGGTAAGCCTTACGGTGGTACCTTTATCCACACTAGTGCCTTTATCTGAGCTGATGGTTGCGGTTGGATATTCGTAAACCTTCAATTTGAAAGTTTCTGTATAGGTATCAACCCCGCCGTTGGCTGTACCACCATTGTCCTTAAGGGTTACGGTAATTTGAGGTTCACCTACAGCGTTGGCATTTAAACGATAGCGTATTTCTCCATTTCCGCCAGCCAACAAGTTTATTTGTAGGCTTTGAAAAAATGCCGCTTGATTGGAACTAATCGTTGCCGTTAAAGTTTGCGCTGTTTCGGGTCCTGGAGTAATTCCACTCAATTGAATAACATGTTCATCAGTGCCAACACATACAAATTTATCTCCAATAGCAGTCAGGGTTGGCGCTTCGTTCACATCGTTAATGGTGATGGTAAAAGTTTCTTCATAAATGAAATTTGAAGGTGAGGTTGCTCTTATCCTTACTTGATAAGTAGCTTGGGCTTCATAATCTAGTTTGACATTGTTTTGCAGTTTATCACCTACAATTCTGAACTTTGCATTATCGGTATCACCGTTTCCAGCTACAAGCGTGTAAACTACATTTACGGTATTGGCTGGTAACACCGAAAGTGTTCCTACCAATGTGCCAGGGTCTTGATTTTCGTATACCGTAACGCTGCTAAAGTTAAGATCAGTAATCATTCCTGCACCGAGTTCAGCTTTTGCCGGATTGGTGTAAATGGTACGGGTGCTTCCTTCTATGCCGCGTATTCGATAGTAATAAGTGGAGCCTGCGGTAATGGTATTGTCTACATATTGAATGGCGTTTGCGGCGGTAGTAGCTAACCAACTAAAATTGACACCATCGATAGAACGTTCAATTTCGTAACCACTTTCGGTGGTTGAATTATCCATCCATTTTAACCTTACTTCGGTTAAGGAAATTACACTTGCCTCTAATGCCGACGGTGCTTTACGATACCCGGGAACCAAGGTTACCCCTCTGAAAGAAGTATTGGCTGGAGCTGTAGCAATGAGCGTTGGCGTTCCCGTTAATTGTTTGGTATCGTCATTATCATCGTTAAAATCATCATTTAGCAAATACAATTGCGAATTTTGAGTGCCAGGCGTTCCTAAAGTGGTGAAATAAAGCTTCACGCCTTTGGCATCAAATTTTGCCGCCAAGTTTTTAGTATAGGCTGGCGCATTTACACTGCCTAATGATAGCCAATCGGTACCACCTGCATTGGTGCGGTATTTTCTGATAACTGGTGCGGTACTTGTGGCATTTCCATCATCAATTAGGTACACAATGGTACGTCCATAGGCTTTTATAGCAATGGCTTGGTGTACGTTGAATGGCCTAGCGGTAGAAGGGAAATTAGGTGTGGTAGCAAAATTGGCCAAAGTAGTCGGTAAAGGAAAAGCATTGGCCAATACAGGTTGCGAGCTTCCGCCTATAGGTGCAAATATGCGCAGGCCATCGCTAGTTCCAAAAATAGTTTCGCCAATAGACAATACACGAGGTGCCGCTTGTCCTGCTGAAACTCTTACCCCTGCATTGGTAGTACCCAAGGTTTTATACCACACTCCGTTTTGATAACCATTATAATAAATGGCTGTGCCTTCGGCTACTGCTGAACGTGGTGCACCTATATCATCTACAATAAGGGTATTGGCATTAATAGCACCTGCACCGTTAATGGTAGCAACGACAAAATTATTGGCTATGCTCGGATGACGTCCAATAATGGATAGGATTTCGCCATCTCGGGATAAAGCTGGAAAACCTTCCGTTTCATAAGCTCCACCAGCGGTTAAGCCCAAACCTTCCAAGCCATAATTGCTTCCATTAGCCGTCCTTGAAACGACAATGGTTCGCACTTTTTCTCCTGTTGAAGGATTATATTCATCAATAAATACAGGAACCCTACCTCCGTTTACCAAAGGGCTGCCATCGCCAAAACGATAAACCACAATGTTATCGGAAGTAAATTGTGCAAAGGCTGTACTAATGGTAGCCAAAGCACATATGATTAAGAGTATGGTTTTCTTCATATTGATTTTACTTTACACCATCCAAAATGCCTTGATAAGCTGCTTTTCTTTTGTAATTATCATCAAAAGGTAGTGGCCAATCCGGTCGGTTGTACTCGCCCCTGATCCAGGTATCCGCGTCACCAACGTTCCAAGTGGTAATGCCAAACTGTTGGTTTTTAGGGATGGCATTGTAGGTACGTACAATGTATTCGTATTTTGCTTTTTGCTGCTCGGCCAAACCTGCACTGTAGGTTAAATCTTGAATATTGTCGGGATTCATGGCAATATCCAATTCGGCAATGTGAACTTTTAAACCTGTAGCGGCTGCGGTATTGATCGCAGCGGCGATATTGGCGTTTGATTGCGTGTAGCGGGTGTGCATTTGCATTCCGATACCATGGATGGGCACCCCTTTTTGTTGCAGGCCTGCAACAAGGTTAAGGATGGCCGTACGTTTGGTTGGTCCAAATTCATGACCATAATCATTGTAGAACAACAAGGCGTCTGGATCGGCCTGATGGGCATAGATAAAACTTTTATCGATGTACTCTGGCCCTAGTTTTTGCAACCAGATACAATCTCTCAAGGTTCCATTTTCTGCTACAGCTTCGTTTACCACATCCCATGAGGTTACCTTGCCTTTGTAACGTGTTACCACGGTTTGGATATGATCTTTCAGTAATTTATCCCAAGCCGCAGCGTCTCCTTGGTAGTTCAACACCCAATTTGGTGGGTTTTTGTACCAGATCAGCGTATGACCGTGAACTCGCTTACCGTTTTGCTGCGCAAAATCAACCAGATAGTCTGCTTCTGTCCAAGTATAAGTGTTTTCCGAAGGGTGTAACTGGGAAAATTTCATGGCATTTTCTGCCGTAAGGCTGTTAAATTCCTTGATCACCACATCGCGGTAAGCCGCCTTTGATCTTAGTAAGCTGTTATTTACCGCCGCACCAAACTTAAAGGGCAATGCTTTTTGTAAGGTTACGCTCTCGTCAATAGGAATGGTTAGTTCTGGAGACGGAAATACAGGATCTTCCTGTCCTTTTAAGCAACCTCCGAAAATTAATCCGAGTGCCAATAATAATATGCTATGCATTTTCATTTTATTTAGTATTGAGATTTGAATATTGAGCATGGAGAACCAGATTATCAATTCCAGTCCCCAACTCCTCTATTTAAATTTTGCTTGTGTTTGATCGTAAAAATCTTTCAGCACCCAAAATGCTTTCTTTTTCTTTCCAGTTTCAGAAATCAAACCTTTCCTGTTCCAAAAATCTTGGAAGAAAGGATGCTGTCTGCGAGGTGAACGAAAATCGGTCAAAATCCAAGGGGTCATGCCACGCAAACCGCTCATGGTATTCATGAAAGGAATTTGGTACTTGTACAATGATTCTTGGAACTCTTCTGTCCAACGGGTGTCTTCATCGCCATGATATCCCGCCAAGGCATCTCCGCCCACTTCGGTAATGATCACAGGTTTGTTGTATTTAATTTTGAACTTGTATTTAGGTAGTTCTTTTGGTACTTCCCAATACCAACCGCCGTACTGGTTGAAACTTACTAAATCTAGCTTCTCTCCTAGTGGATCATCTACAATCACGTCGTAACCTTTACGGTGTACTTCCAACGCTGCCCCTACCAAACGAGTGTTATCCAACTCACGCACCTTATCGGCCAGCTTGCTCATGAACTTAAAGCGTGGTTCGCTCAGTGGTGTTTCGTTTCCTATCGACCAAATAATTACCGCAGCTCTGTTTTTGTCACGTTCAATTAAATCGGTTAGCTGTTGTTGTGCATTGTTGTAAGTATCTTGATTTTCCCAAGAAATGGTCCAATACACGGGTACTTCTGCCCAAACCAATAAACCCATTTCGTCGGCCAAACGGTTCATTTCTTCATTATGCGGATAGTGGGCCAATCTTACATAGTTACAGTTCAGCTCTTTTGCCCACTGCAACATCATACGCATATCACCTTGTCCACGCAACCTACCTTGTACCAATGGATTTTCATCATGAAGGGAAATACCTCTTAAAAAGATTGATTTTCCATTTAACAAAATGTCCTGTCCACGAGTTTCAATGGTTCTGAAACCGATTTTTTCTTCTACTTTATCGGTAGCCGAACTGATCAATACCTGATAAAGCTTTGGGCTTTCGGGACTCCACAAGTTTAATTTCTTTACGGGAATGCTTACTTTGGCCACACCGTTGGCATCGGTTTTTACCGTTGTTTTTAATCCAGCTTCTGGAATATTCACTTCTACCGATTGTCCTGCCGAGGCTTCGCTCAACTTCACATAGCCTTCAATTTCCTTTGCATTTGAGCGGCCCAGTTGGATTTTGTAATCTTGGATGTAATTGCTGGGTAATTCTGCCAAAAGCACATCACGGGTAATCCCGCCATAATTCCACCAGTCGGTATTTACGGTTGGTATTTCGTCCTGTTTACGGGTGTTATCCACTTTTACCACCACAAAGTTCTCACCTTGTTTCAGTTGACCGCTTACTTCAAATTGAAATGGTGTAAAACCACCTTTATGTATCCCCAGCTTTTTGCCATTTAAATACACGTGTGCTTCGTAATTAACCGCACCAAAGTAAAGGATGTATTTCTTTCCTGCTACCGGATCAGCTTGAAACTTATTTCTTAGCCAAATGGTTCCTTCGTAAAGCTCCAGTTTCTCCACTTGCGAGTTCCAATCTCCAGGTATTTTTAGGGTTGGTGATAAATCAAAATTGTATTCGATCAATTCCGATTTATTGATTTGTTTTCGGTCATCATAAAACCCACCTTTTCCTGATTTTGATTGATCAAATGGCTCGTGTCTGTAATCATAGTAACCCATTTCGTAAGGGTCGATGATATAGTTCCATCTACCGTTTAAGCTCAAGTGTTTACGGCCAAAGATATTTTGCACCAACTGGGCATTAGCCGATAAAAATGTAACGGAAAGTAATAGCAGTAGTAAGTATTTTGTTCGCTTAATCATAATTAAATTTTAATAGCCAGTGTTTTGGATCAGTGCTGGTTGACGGTTAATGGTATTTTGTGAAAATGGGTATAAGTAATTTTTTTCTTGGAAATAACGCTTTTCTACTTCAAAGCGACTGTAGGTAGTTACGCCAGCACCATCAATGGTAATGCGCATGCCAGTAACGGGTTTGTTTAAGAAGGTTTCACCAAGTTTCCATCTTCTTACATCGTAAAAACGGTGTCCCTCGAAGCAGAGTTCAACGCGTCTTTCGTTTTGGATACGCTCACGAATGGCTTCTTTGGTTGGTACGACATAGCCGTTACCTGTAGGGTTAGTGGTTTGCAAAGCGGGCATGGCTACGCCAGTACGTGCCCTTACCAAATTCACTTGTTTTAATACTTCGGTTATGGCCACTATGCCCTGTGCTTCATTTAGTGCTTCGGCATAATTTAATAAGATCTCGGCATAACGCATCACCACCCAAGGTCTGCGTGCCAAGGTGTTAGACTGCTGGTTCCAAGTGGCCGACTCGCTTAAAAACTTGCGCATGTAGTAACCTGTTTTTGTGGCGTTAATGTTTCGGTTCAGGCCATCGGCTCCGCCTACGTAAGTTTGTACCGCTTTGCTTTTAAATACCCTACCATTATAATTAACCGTTAAGGCCAAACGTGGGTCTCTGTTCACGTAAGGATTGCTTGCATTGTATAAAGTATTGCTAGGGTCAGTCACCAACTTACCATTGGTGGTTTCAAAAGCATCAATCATTTCTTGTGTTGGATTGGTACGTCCCGTAGCCCCATCATAGCTAATGGGTGCTTGCTGCTGTTCAATATCGTTACGGTTTTGCGCCCTGGTAGCAAACAACACTTCGTTATTGTACGGATCAGCCCCAAAATTGAATACGTTGGTGTAATTGGTGCGTAAGCTGTGTACGTTTAGGTCGATTATGGTCTTTGCCGCATCAGCCGCTTGTTGCCAAGTAACACCACTTTGCGTAGCAAATAGTGGGCTGGCCGCATATAGCAACAACCTTGATTTTAAACCCATGGCTGCTGTTTTGGTGGCACGACCATAATCGCCCGTACGCCAAGGATAAGGATTAACGGTAGTTGCTGTTTCTCTGGTAAACAAAGGCAGTTTGGTGGCAATGGCTTTATCACAGTCGGCAATAATCTGATCCAAACATTCTTTATAGTTGTTTTTTGGCAGGTTCAAATTTTCTTCTCTGCTAAAAACCCTAGTGGCCAAAGTAATGGCACCATATCGTTTCATCAACTCAAAATGGAACAACGCTCTCAAGAAATATGCCTGTCCTTCTAGCCTGCTTTTATCATCTTGCACACTTAAACCATCTGTTGGAATGATTTCACTTTTAGGCAGGTTTTCTAAAAACAGGTTGACTTTTCTCAAACCCTCGTAAAGGTTGCTGTATTCATCATCAACGGTACGTAATGGTCCCCAAGTGCCATTGTTAAAAATACTCAAGTTAGCGTTCACGCCTGAGTTAACTGCTTCATCGGTACCTGAGGCCAGCATACCGCCGCCGCCATCAATGCTAAATCCTTCTGGAATATTGAAATAAGCACTGTTAAGCACGCCTCTGGCATAGGCATCGTTGCCCCAAACTTGGTCGCCAGTAATCGATCCATCGGTAATGCTTCCGTCCTGTAGGTATTCCTTTTTACAGGCGGAGAAACTCATGGCCAGCACAGCGATCATCAAAGCTTTTGAAGATAAGCTTCTGTATTTTTTTAATGATATGATAGGTGTATAGTTCATGGCCATCTGGTTAAAATTTTAGGTTTAGGCCTAGGGCAAAAGTTGCCAAGGCTGGATAAGAGGAATTGTAACCTGCATCAGGCATTTCAGGATCTATTGGGAATCCATTGAGCTTATCGAAAGTGAGCAGGTTAAATCCTGTCACGTAAAACCTGCATTGCGAAATTTTCAGTTTTTTGAGCGCATTGGCAGATAGCGAATAGCCCAGTTCTACATGTTTTAATCGGATAAAATCGCCACTGCGCAGCCAAAAATCAGAGTTTTGGGTATTGTTTACACGATCGTTGATGGTTAAACGTGGATAAAGTGCTTCCTGGGCGGTAGCTTGTGTCCATCGGTATGCACTAAACTGATTGATGTAGCCCGTGTTTGAGGTTCCCGCATTTACCAGTGTATTGATCTGGATAGTTCTGCCTGCTACGCCATGGAACAAGAAGTTAACATCGAAATTTTTGTATTTCACCGATCCGCCGAAACCAAAATACGAGGTTGGAATATCAGAATAATTAGTGCTCACAAAATCTAGATTGTCGATCACGCCATCGCCATTGATATCCTTGTAACGAATATCTCCTGGTTTTACATTTCCTGAAAAACGTTGTACTGGCGCTGCCGCAATTTCTTCTTCAGATTGGAATAAACCTTGTGAAACCAAAAATCTCCTTACGGTACCCGTGCCGCTTACTACGCCACCAATAGGATAACCTACTTGTCGTTGGTAAGCAGGGATGCCCGCTTCTTCATTTAGTTTTAAAATCTTGCTTTTGGCATAGGTATAGTTTCCGTGTACACCAAAAGTAAATTGGTTAATGGTTTTGCTGTAATTCAAATTGGCTTCAACCCCTTTGTATTGTGCTTCACCTGCATTAATGTTTACCAATGGCTGTCCGATAATGGATGGTGCCAAATCTGCCGTTAACAGATTTTTGCGATGTTCCTTAAATACATCCACACTTAAGCTTAATGATTGTTTTAGAAACTGCGCATCAAAACCTACACTTGATTTAATGGCTTTTTCCCAGGTAAGGTTGGGGTTAGCCAAATCTAACTGATCAGTATTGGCCACTGCGCTATAGCCAGTTCCAAAAAAGTATTGGGAACCACCTCTGGTAAAGTAGTCGTTAAAAGCAAAACGTCGGGAGGCTCCAATAGCCTCATTGCCCACAATACCGTATGAACCACGTATTTTAAAATAATCGATGATTTTATTGCCTTTTAGGAAATTTTCTTCTGAAACAATCCAACCTGCAGCAATGGCCGGGAACCAACCAAAGCGTTTGCCTGGCATAAAGTTTTGAGAACCCGAATAAGTGGCAATCGCATCTGCAAAATAGCGTTGTTTATAGCCATAAGATAAACGGTTGGAAATTCCTTCTTTTTTATCATCTAAACGAGTAGCCGAAGCTGAAACAGCCCTTTGGAAACGGGTAGAGAACTTAAAGCTGTGGTTGCCAA
>NZ_JAELTX010000401.1 GCF_016429065.1 Pedobacter sp. ASV17 | reverse complement strand
TTACTATACCTGCTCTCCTTCCTTGATCGATCCAACATTGGAAATGCTAAATTAGCTGGGCTAGAGGAAGATCTTGGTATGGATGGTCCTTGGGACTATGCCGTAAGTTCCTCACAGGAGGATCCCAAATTTTCATCAAACCACTCACTAATTCCTCCCAAGGCCGCCGTTGCTATCTTCTTTCCATTTTACGTACTAGCCGAGGTGCCCAGCAATACCATGCTTCGCATTTTGCGGCCTTCAATCTGGATTCCCAGCTTGATGGTCGCCTGGGGCACTATGACTGTCATGCTTGGAATAGTAAAGAACTTTGCTGGACTGCTTGCTGTTCGCAGCTTGCTGGGCTTGGCCGAAGGTGGGCTTTTCCCTGGTGTGACATATTAGTAAGTCCCCGTCTGAGCTTCCGTAGCTTTTTGCGTTTCTCTCCTATGAGCTAACCTGTTTTTAGTATTACAA
>NZ_JAELTX010000400.1 GCF_016429065.1 Pedobacter sp. ASV17 | reverse complement strand
CCATACACCTTGCAGGCGGCTTTGTTGACGTTTCTTTTGCATGAGCTGTTTAGCCCGGCCATGCCCGCTCCTGCTCTCTGCGGCAGGAAAGCCATGCTGGGTGATGATTACAGTGAGTTACAGTGGCGTGAATCGACTTGGGGTACATTCCGACGAATATGCTGCCGCCGTCTCAACCATGCGCGTTGGCTTTGATATATCACATTGGTAAACACAACGCCGTGTTCATCTGCGGACGCCGGAAAGGACCAAGGCAGGGTGAGCTGTAATTGAGGCTGAGGTCCCATTCAATCCAGAGTCAATTACACTCTGTAGTCCTACCAGCACCCCGTTCAGAAGCAAACACGGTTCCTGCAAGCCATCTGGCACCTTGTCACAAGTGCCTCAACCTCCGCCCGCGCTACTTGCGCACAGAAATGGAGTGCGTGATCGGATACTGTTCCCAGGGTACTCGAG
>NZ_JAELTX010000399.1 GCF_016429065.1 Pedobacter sp. ASV17 | reverse complement strand
ATAAGAGACAGCTCTGCGTCACGTCGCATCGCATCGCGTCTCCCACTATGCCCGCCCATAATTATATGCGTCGGTTAAACGAGACACCCGCCAATATCCATATCAATAATCTCGACAGAAGGGCAGAGGATTTGCAAGGGCTGTTAACGAACGAGGGGCCTACACGCTGCCTTGCTCACGACGCCAAATCACCAAGGTCTATTTTACGCCACGAGTCCACATGAGCTGCACGCCATGTCGCCCATCACGCCTCTCCCATTCATGACCTCCGGGGTGTCGCATTCGTACCAGATCTGGCCCGCACACTCTCACTATCTTTGTCCAAGATTGCGCCCGCCGCGGCAACGCGGACGAGGTATCTAGTACTTGCTCTCAACCTTCGGATCGTTCCCACCCCCACTGGGCTACCGGCGAACCACACCATTTCATCCCCGTTGGCTGTAATTACTGCTAGTG
>NZ_JAELTX010000398.1 GCF_016429065.1 Pedobacter sp. ASV17 | reverse complement strand
CATAATACCACAGTGCCATGTTATCTAAGCTCTTGTCGCTGTCGAGTCCAATCATGGATCCCTTCATGCTGGGGTCGGCAATGGGAGATCGGTTGCCCCACAGGTCACCGTAGAAGAAGTAGTGGCGGCCGAGATACGATACCGCGGGAGCGTTTTGCTTCGATGCCATCAACTCAAGGTGGCTGTTGAGGTAGTCGTAGATGTGCTTGTCTTCAGCCTTGGCGAGCGCCTGAGTCTCATTGAAGGCAGGGTGGACATCGAGCATGTGTCGCAACAGTTCGCCAGTGGCAGATTGTCCACCTTCGGCCATCCAGTAGTTGGGCAGCAAGACGTCACGGTAGGGACCCCAGACACCAGGGACGAAGACGGCCTCCTTGGACATGGCCAAGTGGCAGGTAGAGGTGCCGGCAACAGCGGCGAGACGAGTAAAAGCTTGGGATAGGTCGTTGTGCGGCAC
>NZ_JAELTX010000397.1 GCF_016429065.1 Pedobacter sp. ASV17 | reverse complement strand
GAACTCGACAATGTTGGCAAAGTCGACGCCGCCGGCTGGGTACTCGTGCAGGCGCTCGATGAGGGGCGTATCGGTGGTGCTGTTCTTTTGCTCGGCCTTGCGCAGGTTGTCGATATGGACAATGGCGCGGTGGCGCTGGAGCTCGCCGTTGACGAGTCGGGCGAGGGCGTTGATGGACTCTGACGAGACGTCAATGTTCAAGGGAGTGTTGCTGGAGGCGTCTGACGACTTGGGGAGCTGGGATGCGGATTCGCAGAGGTCAAAAGAGTGATTGATTAGTGCCAGGGCGTTGGCAACGTTGCCGACAAGGGCGTGAGAGCGGGCAATCGACAGACACCTGTGATTTGGTTAGGTTGTGGCTTTCGTCGCGGTTTAGTTTCGTCAACTTACTTGAGCGCTTTAAAGTAGCTAACAGATGCGTTGAGCTTGGCGGATAAACCCTCATCGGCTGCCACAC
>NZ_JAELTX010000396.1 GCF_016429065.1 Pedobacter sp. ASV17 | reverse complement strand
CTCCTCAAGATGGTACGTAGAATAAAATAGGAATTAAATTGCATAATCTTGCTCTAAAGTAAATGGATATCTCACCCAATTTCATCACCAACGCCAACCAAACCTAGACGCACTCTCAAGCCAGTACCTTGACGTCCTTGCCACTCTTCTGTATAGCTACCTCCTCATGGCACTCGGCGCAGAACCAGTGCGTCTTCTCAAACCACTCCTCACGACCCGGAAGCGGCCACCAAAAGACATTCATAAACTTCCTCATTCCGTCGCTGCGGCCCTTGACTTCTGTCTGTGTCGTCTTGCCGCACTTGGGACACTCGATCCACTGCGGCAGCGGCCGGAGCCGGTCCAGAGAAACAGTCGGCTTGGGCTGTTGTGAGTTCGGGGTCTGGTCAGACAAGAGGTTTTGCTGGCCCGGTGTCGTTGACGAGGTGGCGGAAGAGGAGATGGTATTGCTATGAAG
>NZ_JAELTX010000395.1 GCF_016429065.1 Pedobacter sp. ASV17 | reverse complement strand
GACCAGTACTGGCGCTTGCCACCTATTGCTCGGTACGTTTCTCATTGCTCTTGTTTCTCTTCGAGCTCTTTTGCTGACTTGTTGACTTGCAGTACTCTTGCAACGTACATGTTCTTCTCGTCTTTAGCGATGCACCTGGGTCTCCTGGACATGACCCCTTTCATATACAGCCGTTATTATCTGATTAGGTTTCCACCGCAGATTTGGCGATGCATAACAGGCTTCCTCATCACCGGTCCTCAGCTCGGCTTGATGTTTGATACATATTTCTTCTACAACTCTTGCAGCGCGCTGGAGACTGGCCACCCCAGGATGCGTCGCAGGGAAGACTTGATATGGTACTTTTTCATTATCATCTTCACCATGCTGGTAGGTCTTTTACTTTCTTTCTTGCGCTTTGCTCCTCCACTGTTCCAATCATTCCTGTGCATGTACAAACACAAAAACACCTCATATA
>NZ_JAELTX010000394.1 GCF_016429065.1 Pedobacter sp. ASV17 | reverse complement strand
CACCACCCCAAAAGACAAATACCAAGATGGCCGCTACGTTACGTGTCGATTACAACTGCACTATTTTCTTTTCTTTTTGTAATTGCTTGGCACATCACACCCACGCTCCTCCAGCTCATCATCTGGGCGCGCCACTCCGACCAATTTCGGTCGCTTGGGATCATGACCTTCCCACCATGCTCTGTGCGAGACTTGGATGCATAGGTTTGCCATTCAATTAGTTTGTAAACAACCTATTGGCGCGTGGAAAGCCATGCGGTGGTTCTACAGCGTTGGATTTACTCTGTTGGTTTTACAACCAGCATGGCATGGCTTGCCTGCGTGCAATATTTCCTACATCCTCGTAAAACGCTGCAGCAAGTTGCAGATTCCTCTGTCATAGTGTCTTATCTTGCTGCGCTTTGGTAAACTTGTTTTACAATGTATGAACAAAGGCAGCATCCGTCCGTGCTGATCTC
>NZ_JAELTX010000393.1 GCF_016429065.1 Pedobacter sp. ASV17 | reverse complement strand
GGTCTACATGTTTGAGGCAAAGAAGGTCTTCGAGCAGGGCCCAACCGTCCGTGTCAGTTATTTAGCGGGATCATTGCAAGCTGTCACTTTGAAACTGCCCGTGGCTATTCACAAGTTTATGGACCCCGCCGATCTTTCTGCGGAGGACTTTTTCAAACGCTGGAAGCAGATAGGCGCCGGCACAAGAGAGGCCCAAGCAATTGTTGGCCTTAATCCCAGAGCAAAGGACAAAGAGCTCACTCACCAATTTGTTGAACAGACAATCAAGGGATTCCGCCTTCGTGTTTTGGATATGGTAGATCCCAACCCTAAGAACTTTGTTGGAGCCAGCGTATTGCACACGTCAGAAGGTGGCAAGTTCGGATGTTTGCTGCGACTGGAGCCAAACTATAGCAGCCAGGTAAGGATTTCGTGCTTGCTGTACCTACAAACCCTATAGTGACTGACATTCCATATAG
>NZ_JAELTX010000392.1 GCF_016429065.1 Pedobacter sp. ASV17 | reverse complement strand
GTCCTCTCAAGCCAGACGCACCAAAACCTGAAGCAACTGCCCCGGAGGGCAATTCCGCAGCAGAACAAGCGCCGAGCTCTCTAATTCAAGATCAGCCGCCGAAGGTGGAACCAGTATCCGAGAGAGCTGCGCCGTCTGCGGTCCCGGCACTGCCGCGAACGGTCGAGCCACCCACAGAAAACGAGCCAGCACTACCGCCAGCTGAACAATCATCTGTTCCAAAAGATCCTACACCTCCTAAGGAAGAAGGCGCCACTGAGCCATCCGCCCCTGTCGAGGCTGAGAAGTTGCAAGAAGATGTGCCTGATCCAGTTGCTACTGAGCCGGAGGCGGCGCCACCAGGAGCTGTGTCAAGCCCGAAGGCTGAAACCCCTGCAACAGAGGCTCCTCCTCCAGAAGAGAAAAATGAGGATGCCGCAGCAAATGAATAAGCGATTTATGTATTTACAGCCTACGAC
>NZ_JAELTX010000040.1 GCF_016429065.1 Pedobacter sp. ASV17 | reverse complement strand
AAGCCTATCTCTTGCCAGTTTTGCAAATAGACAATTTAGCACGGAAATTAATACCCAACGGAGCAAAGGAGGCCTAGGTTTTGAGCAATCAAAAACTGTTTTAAGTAAAAATCGCGACCATTAAAACAGTTTTTATTATATTTGCAGCGTTAAAATCAAAAAATACGAGCATGTAAGATTCAATTTCTTTCCATTTCATTAAAGACCGCAAGCACATCTGCCTTGCTATCCATTCATCTTTAAAGGAAGAAATTTCATGCTTAGCTTACAACAAATTACTTATCGACATCCCAATAAGGAATTACTGTTTAGCAATTTAAACCTTACAGTAAATCCACATGAAAAAATAGCCTTAATTGGCAATAACGGCGTAGGAAAATCAACCCTACTCAAACTAATTGCGGGCAAAATTACGCCTAATACTGGGCATTTACAGCTCGAGACTGTTCCGTATTATGTACCCCAAATTTTTGGTCAGTATAACGATTATACCGTAGCCGAAGCCTTGGGCGTAAACGATAAACTTACCGCATTACTGGAAATATTAAATGGCAATGCCAACGACGAATACTTTGAGAACCTAGATAACGATTGGACCATTGAGCAACGTTGCTTAGAAGCCCTTGACCATTGGCAGTTACAGGACGTAAATTTGCAACAACCAATGGCCTCCTTAAGCGGCGGACAAAAAACCAAGGTCTTTTTAGCTGGCATTAACATTTATAATCCTCAGCTGATTTTACTTGACGAACCGAGCAACCATTTAGATGCGCCTAGCAGGCAACTTTTATATCAATTTATACGACGTACCAAAAGTACTTTAGTGGTGATTAGCCACGACAGGCACTTGCTTAATCTTTTAGATTCTATTTGTGAACTAGGTCCACAAGGCATTAGTGTTTACGGAGGCAATTATGATTTTTACACAGCGCAAAAACAACTTGCCAAAAATGCTTTGGAGCAAGACATCAATAGTAAAGAAAAGGCACTCCGCAAAGCCAAGGAAAAGGAAAGGGAAGCTTTAGAGCGCCAGCAGAAGCAGGATGCGAAAGGGAAAAAGAAGCAAGAAAAAGCTGGTGTGGCCCGCATCATGATGAACACTTTGCGCAACAATGCAGAAAAGAGTACATCAAAAATGAAGGAGGTACATGCCGAAAAAGTTGGCGGCGTGGCACAGGAGTTAAGCACCTTACGCAGCCAATTGCCTGATGCCGACAAAATGAAGTTTGGTTTTAACCATAGCTTATTGCACAAAGGCAAAGTATTGTTTGAAGCTATTGGTCTCAACCATCGCTACGTTCAACAGAACCTTTGGAAAGAAAATCTCGATTTTCAAATCACCAGTGGAGAGCGAATAGCTATAAAAGGTTCAAATGGCTCGGGAAAAACAACCTTAATTCATTTACTATTGGGAAACCAGCCAGTTCATATAGGGCAGCTGAAAATTACGGAAGTTAAGGCCACTTACATTGACCAAGATTATTCGCTCATTAACCCACTACTAAATGTTTATGAACAGGCACAACACTTTAACACAGGGGCGCTACAGGAACATGAAGTAAAAACAAGACTTAACCGTTTCTTATTTGACAAAGAAGATTGGGACAAGGTATGCAGCAGTTTAAGTGGTGGCGAAAGAATGCGACTGATGTTGTGTTGTTTAACCTTAGGCAGCCATGCGCCAGATTTGATTGTTTTAGATGAACCAACCAATAACCTCGACATTCAAAATGTGGAGATACTAACCGCGGCCATTAACGAATATGAAGGCACCTTGTTAGTGGTTTCGCATGATGAATATTTTTTGGAACAAATCAATATTCAACGGGAAATCAAATTAGGATAGGACTAAAGTATCCAATTTTGGCAAGCACAAAAAGAATAAATTCTCCAGAATGTAGCGCAAACTGTCTGCTTTTGTAAACACCCTGTTACATTGCAAGGCAGTTACTTAGGCTTAGCTAAAAACATGCTTTTACTACTATTTTAAGCATGTTTTTAGCCTACTTCGCTTCTTTTTAAAATAATAGTTGGCATAGCTTTTGGACTTTTGCTGGTGTTGAAAATGAGTTCAACCATAAAAATGAATTGCTATGAAACGGATGATATTATTAGGAAGCGCTCTCTTATTTTCTGCAAGTGCAGCTTTTGCACAAACCACCATGAGCGGTAATGATGCTCGTATTGGAATTAAAGCTGGGGTGAACTTAAGCACCATCAGATATAGTGGCTTTGATGGGGCAAGTGCCCTAAACGACAACACAAAACAAAACGTGGGTTATAACTTCACTGTTTTTGGAGATTTTGGTGTGGGTAATAATTTCTTTATCCAACCTGGGGTTTCCTTACAAAACAAGGGGACAAAAATTGAAGGAAGCAGTACCAGTGGCGGTGTGACCACCAGTGGCAAAATTAAAACGAATGTAATGGCTATTGAAGTTCCTGTTAATGCCGTTCTTCGTATCCCTACGGGTACCTCTGGAGCTTTACAAATTAGTGCAGGGCCGTATATAGGCTTTAACATTGATGGAAAAACCAAAACCAATACAACAGTGACCACGCCTGCAGGCAGTACCACTACCAACGACAGCAACAATTTAAGTTTTGGGAATAAAACTGATGACGATTTATCGAGCACTGATTTTGGAGCCAACTTTGGATTAGGATATCGCTTAAATAGTGGCTTTACCCTAGGAGCTAATTACGGATTAGGTTTAAGCAACTTGGTTCCTAAAGACAGCAGAAGCGGCGACAGCAAAGCGACCAATAGGGTTTGGGGCTTTAGCGTTGGTTATTCTTTCTAATTAATTAACTAGCATATAGTAGGTGCATCTATGGTTTTTCCGTGGATGCACTTTTTTTGCACAACACTTTTAACTAGATGTGTCTTCTAACCTTATATTTGGGACATGGAAATCATCAGTTTAAATGACAGTATCGCAGAAATAGTAGCCGAGGGATTAATCATCAATAATGTTGAAGATGGGGTAGATTTAATTGGCAACATCTATTATCAAGGTTTTGATAAAGCCATTGTGTACGAAAAAAACATTACTCCTTTGTTCTTTGATTTGAGCACTAAAATAGCGGGTGAAATTTTGCAGAAATTTTCTAATTATCGTATGCGTTTGGCTATTGTGGGCGATTTCAGTAAATATCCTAGTAAGAGCATGAGCAATTTTATTTCAGAAAGTAATCAGCATGGCCAAATCAATTTCGTAAATTCAAAATTGGAAGCCATCGATGCGTTTTCGAAGAAATAAGAACCAAACAACAAAATATAATGAATCCTATTTTAAGAAACATTTTGGCCGTGATTGCTGGCCTTGTACTGGGCAGTATTGCAAATATGGCTGTTCTAATGGTGAGCAACAATATTATCCCCTTGCCTGCTGGAGCCGACAATACGACCGCAGAAGGGTTAAAAGCAACGATACATTTATTTGAACCAAAACATTTTATCTTTCCGTTTTTGGCACATGCCATTGGCACTTTTGTTGGTGCTTATGTTTGCGCTAGAATTGCCGCCCACAAAATGGTACTAGCCATGTTCGTGGGTCTATTTTTTCTGGCAGGCGGTATTTATATGGTAGTAATTTTGCCTTCGCCAATTTGGTTTACCCTTGTTGATTTATTGGGAGCTTATTTACCTGTTGCCTATTTTGCGGGTAAAATTGCTAGTAGCAGTAAAGATGAAAATTCATAGTACCAATTATTACAATGCTTTTATTGCCGTTGCAGATGACTGTCCTGCTTCGAAAGGAGAAATTCCCGTGGAGAAAGGAGGGCAAAAAACAGCTGCTGGTCAACAATTGGAAATGATTGGCAAAAACCCTTATCAATATACTTCGGACGAGGTGCTTTTTACCTTATTTGCCCAGCGTAACGACCTTACTGACGATGAATTGGAAGAAGCGAGAAAGAAGTTCTTTTCCAAAGGTCAAGCTTGCTTAAGGGCATCAGCATTGGGCAAACGTTATGGCTGGGGCATACATCATAACGCTGAAGGTAAGATTGCGGTATATGGCTGCAATACTCCCGAGTACCGTGACTATTTGAACCAACAAGAGGTGAAAGTGGTGAAAGCCATGAGGTCGAAAAAGTAACGACCATTTCTATAAGTCTTACGATTTTTAGGAGACTTACGAAGTTTTTGAAACTTCGTAAGTCTGTGCAATAAAAAACCTCGTAGGTTTTGAAAACCTACGAGGTTTGAGCAACATTGCTTTTCTTTTTCTTAATCGTAAAAATTCCAAGTTAGGCCAAAAAGCAATAAGCGGTCGGGCATTGGATAACGGTTTACGGTATAAGTACCTCTGTTGAATAAACCTTGGGTAGCATTTTGATATTTGACAAAAAGATTGGCCCTACGTAAGCCCACTTTTATCCAAGCGTCAACCACTGGTTTTGAACTAAAGGTAATGTCTTTGCCATTGTAAAATTGACTAGCAGCAATGGCGTATGATTTGGCCAAGTAAGTATCGTTATAAAATACATCGAAGCCCAGTTGCGTTTTTAAAAATTTGAAAAAGGTTTGGTCTTTATATACGCTTGCAAATAAATAAATCTCTGGCATACGTAAGATACGCTGTTGGTCGGTTTTTTGATAAACGCCATAAGCACTGACATGAAAGCTCCCCGCATCTACTTGCTTACCTACTTTAAGTTGTAAAATGCTAATTTCACTGCTATTTTGTACAGGTATAATGGCATTGGCTATGGTTGGCGATGCTGTAAAATACAGATAGTTACTAATCAGATAGTATGCAGCGCTGGCATCAAGCTTCAGAAAATCGTTAAGGTAGGTAAAAGTAAAATTGGTAGTTTTTGTACGCGACAGGTTAGCTCGTTGGTTCCAATCGTAATAATTTCCGAAATAACGGTTATAAATTTCTTCTGGAGATTTATTCTGAGTATAAGCACTCATCACAATTTTTCCTGCCTTGTTGCTTAACGCAAAATTACTTTTCGCTTCATACAAATAATCGCCTGCGTTAAAGCCCTGCAAAATCTGCTGCACATCAAGGTTTACATCCACTTTGTTACTAAAACGATAGCCTACCGCCCCTAAAATGGTCGTGTTTTGCGCATTAAAATCACGGGCGTAGAATAGGGTTCTATCTTTTTGCAACATTTGCTGCTTAAAGGTGTACATATCGTACCTGATTCCCGCATCTATTTTCAATTCATTTTTAATTACAGAATTACCTTTAGCCCTTAAGAAAAAGCTATAGATAAATTCGTTTTGTAAATGCTTTACGTTAGTGGTATCGTTGGTAAATGTACTAAGGTTACGTGGTGCGGGTAATACGCCGAAAGTATCGTCTTCGTCCTTTTTAAAACTATAAGAACTATTGGTATAGGTAAGCGTATGGGTAATTTTATTAGTAGGTAATATGTTTTGGTTGTTGCTATTTTCGGTACTATCAATACGCCCCACAAAATAACTCTGTCTAATCATGAGCGAATTATCCCTGTAAAGTTGGCGAGCACTTTTGAGGCGCACAGGTTCTGCTTCTTTGGTCACCAAGTTATTTCCCGCTGGTGCAAAAATAATGCTGTCCTTTAGAATTGAGCCATTTTCTTCGGCCTTTAGGGTATTAAAAACGGCATCAACCCAAATATTGTATCTTTTATTTTTGGTTTGGTACCAGGTAAAAAGGGTACCATTAAGGTCGTCGCCACGTTGGTGCTGATAAAAACCATTTGCACCAATACGGTTAAAGTTGGCACCAAAATTCCAATTAGGTTTAATGTTTTGGGAGTGGATAATTTTTAGCAACTGCACGTTATCACCCGCACTAATGTAGGAAAGACTGGTAAACGGCGTACGGGCACGATAAAACTTAATATCATCGTGGGTAAACTTATAATAGTCTAAGGAGTGAAAGCCCGCATCGAAACCAATGGTTTTTACGGGTTCAAATAACAGAGAAGTGGCTGCCAAACCTACCAATCCTGTACCTACGGTTGGTCTGCGGGGTTGTGCTATAGGACTAAATTGTTGTATACCCGCTAGTGTGGTATCCAATGGGATGGTTTGTATACTGTCTTTGGTAAGCTTACGGGTGGTATATCTAATGTACTTGGCATTAAATACGACCGAGTCACGTGCACTTTGTTCTTTTTTACGAAGCGAATCGAGCTCTTTGTTACCCGCAATGGATGTTTTTAGGTCTTGCGCAAAAGCATTGGCAACACCTAACAGCAAGAAGAAAGAAACAGCAACAAATAATTTCTGCATTATAGAGTTGAAATAAGCTGGCTTAAAATTTCGGTCATTTTGGGTTCCGCTTTGGCTGCAGTTTCTATAATCTCTTCTAAACTTACAGGCTTCAAATCTTCTGGAAAACCTTCATCTGTTAATACTGAAATGGCAAAAACTGGAATACTCATGTGGTTGGCTACAATTACTTCGGGCACTGTGCTCATCCCTACTGCATCGCCACCTATGATACGTAAATATTTGTATTCGGCTTTGGTTTCTAGATTTGGCCCTGTTACCGAAACATAAACGCCTTGATGGCAGATAATATTTTTTTCCTCAGCAATTTTTACTGCTTTTGCAATCAGGTCTTTTTGATAAGGCTGGCTCATGTCGGGAAAACGTGGACCAAAATCACTGTTATTGATTCCTCTCAACGGGCTTTCTGGCTGTAAATTGATGTGATCGTTGATAATCATCAAATCACCTTTTTTAAAGGCAGGGTTTAGAGACCCCGCAGCGTTAGACACCAATAGGTATTGAATGCCCAACAGTTTCATTGCCCTAATGGGAAAGGTAATTTGCTGCATGCTATAGCCTTCGTAAAAATGCAAGCGACCTTGCATGGCCACTACTTTTTTACCTTTAAGGGTACCAAATATCAATTTACCTGAGTGAAACTCTAACGTAGAGATAGGAAAATTGGGAATACTGGCATACATGATACTGTAAGCGACTTCAATTTCGTTCACCAAGCCACCTAATCCTGTGCCTAGTACAATCCCTATTTCAGGCTCAAAATCACCTATTTTATTTTTAATGTATTTAATCGAATCATTTAGTGCTTGCAACATAGTCTAATATTTTTTGGTCAAAAATTGCCTTGTCTTCTGCATTGATTTCAATGGCAATGGGCAGATAATATACAGGCAAATTTAATAGTAAATCTCTTAAATTGTTAGTTAATAAGCGTTGTCCATCTTTTTCTGTGGTCACGATTATTTTTTTTGCTGTTGGATGTTGCTGATATGCTGTTACCAACTGTGCTATTTCTTTTTCCGTAAAACGATGGTGGTCGGGATATTCGAAGGAATTAACGTTCAATTCCTTTTCTTCTAAATACTGCACCAGTGGCATTGGATTGGCAATTCCAGTCAACAAAAACAGGTGTTGGTCTTTTTCAAATGTCGTTTCTTCTGCTGTATAGAGGTGCTTTAACTTTTGATAATTGATGTGCGAAAAAGCCAATTGTTGATTGGACTGTAATTGAAGCTTGGCCTGTATTTTTTTTCTCGTAGCTGACGTGATTTCAGCAGGAGACTTGGTCACCAGTACTGCTTGTGCTCTTTTAACGCCTGAAAATGGTTCCCGCAAATTACCTGCTGGCAACAGCCATTGCATTTTTTGCAGCTTCGAAAATTCAAACAGCAACATATTAAATCCTGCTTTAACTCTTCGGTGTTGAAAGGCATCGTCCAATAAAATTAGGTCATGATGGGCTTTCAATTCACTAATGCCCCTTACCCTATCTTCGCAAACCGCAACTGTAACGTTTTTGAATTTGTGATAGTACTGCAAGGGTTCGTCGCCGATGGTTTCGGCAGTAGCCTTTGGTCCAGCCAAAATAAAGCCTGTAGTTTTGCGGCCATAGCCCCTACTTAAAATAGCAATCTTGTACTCGCTAAGCAAGCGCACCAAATATTCGGTCGTGGGTGTTTTTCCTGAACCGCCAACGGCCAAATTACCTACACAAATTATCGGGATATCAAAACTCGTGGACTTAAAAACACCCCAATCATAAAACTTATTGCGCAGGTAAACCACCAAGGCATACACCAAATTAAAGGGCAATAGTAATAGACGCAGGTATTTTAACATATAAGCAACACAAAAATACTGAATATTTGCACTAAAGCTTAAACCACGTCGTGCTTTTATTTTTAGTAGAGATTTAGAAACTATTTAATAACAGCCCGTTAATTTACAAGTGGAGTTTGGCGAGAAAACCAAACGTTGCCTTGGAACCAAAAAAGAATGGCATCCCCACCATTCGCATCATTCTTTGAATGAAATTTAAACAGCTTTTTATCGCCAATGATCGGTCATTTATTGGAATGGTTTAAAATCTGCCGCAATTTTGCTATTATTGAAACAAACACTTCAAACCATATGACAACAAACAAACGCCTCAAAGTAGGACAAGGGCAAATTAGCGGGTATCTTTCTATTTTTTTAGCCGTTTTGGTATTGCTCGCTGTATTCTGTTTCAGATACCCAGAGCAATTAACCACCCCTGAATTTCGGGAAGTTTACACCAAAAGCATTGCAGAAGCTTTGATGATTTTTGGAGTAATTGCCTCATTCTTCTTTGCGGCAGTAAGTTTATTATTAAGCAAGAAAATAAAACTAGCCTTAACAGGCACTTCCATCACAGCTGTGGCCATTATTTTAGGTGCACTGACCTTAAATGGCAGAGATGTTGTTAAAACAGACTGGCATTTTGGTTTAGATTGGATGATTTTAGACCTGCTATTGATGGTGGCCATTTTTGTTCCCTTAGAGCTATTTTTCCCTAAAAATAAATCGCAAACAAAGTTTCATGAAGAATGGCGTACTGATTTAACCTATTTTGTCATTAGCCATTTATTTATTCAGTTTTTCGGTATTGTTACTCAAAAACCTGCGGTGTTATTCTTTGGCTGGATTGGCTTAGAAAATCTACATACTTGGGTACAAGGCCTGCCATTTATCCTCGCATTATTCTTGGCTTTCTTCACTACCGACTTGTTCCAATATTGGGCCCATCGCTTTTTTCATACCAGGGTGTTTTTATGGCGCTTCCACTCTATCCACCATTCCACACAAAACATGGATTGGCTTGCGGGTAGCAGAACGCACTTTATCGATATCTTTTTTACTAGGGCGATGACTTTTATTCCGCTTTACATTTTAGGTTTTTCATCTACCGTATTTAACGTATACATTATATTTATAGCTGTACACGCTGTGCTGATCCATGCCAATACGCGTATTAACTTTGGTTTCATCAAATACATCTTTACCACACCTCAATACCACCACTGGCACCATTGTGAAGACCCAAAATATTACGGACATAATTTTGCATCCATCTTTCCTTTTATTGATATGATGTTTGGCACTTATTATTTACCTGATAAAAAATGGCCAGCGGGAACTGGTGTGCATGAAGCCTCCTATCCAAAAGGATTCATTAAACAATCCATTTATCCATTTACTAAAAGTCCGTTCGATACCGATTTAAATATGGAAGAACGAAGTGATAGGTAATACAATCTATTTTGAAATACCCTCTCTGCCCGTTGGGCATCTCTCCCAAAGGGAGAGAAAATAAACACTGCTACTCTCTCTCTTTGGGAGAGATGGCGTAGCCAGAGAGGGGAACTCGTTTTAAATAACAACAAAGCCTTTGACTTATTCGTCAAAGGCTTTATATTTTCGGAACACGACATCAACGCCATGCTTAAATTTACAACGATCAATTAATCTTCCGTTTTCTTGATATTTGGCGGCATCAATTTATATACCACTGGCGTTACAATTCTGGAAAGCAGGGTCGAACTGATTAAGCCTCCAATCATTACAATGGCCAAAGGCGAAATCAACGGATTGCTGGACAAGGCAATAGGCAACAAACCGCCAATAGCTGTTAACGACGTAAGGATGATCGGTAAGAACCGCACCTCTCCTGCTTCTTCAATAGCCTCGTTTAAAGGCTTACCTTCTGCACGTAGCTGATTGGTAAAATCAACCAGTAGAATGGTGTTTTTCACCTCAATACCTGCTAAAGCTACAATTCCGATGGTGGCTACGAATGAAAGTGAATTTCCAGTAACCATGAGCGCAAGCACAGCCCCCACTATCCCCAGCGGAATTACCGATAGCACAATGAGCGTGCTTTTAAAGGTTTTAAATTCCAATACCAACACCGCAATAAACATGAACAGCGTAACCAAAATAATGCTGCCAAAACCGCCAAAGGATTGGTTACGACTTTCAACCTCGCCGCCCATTTCAAAATGATAGCCTTCGGGCAGTTTCATTTTTTTCATTTGGGCTTCTACATCTTTAATCACCTTATCATTTAAATACCCTTTTTGCACAAATGAATTCACCGAAATGGTGCGCACCTTGTTTTGATGGTTAATGCTTAGTGCTGAAGTTTCAAGTTTTAAACTTGCCAATTGTGCCAACGGAATGGCCGTGCCTTGTACGTTATTAACGTAAAGGTTATCAAAAACACCCAAGCTTGGTTCCGATGAATATTTAGTGGTAAGCAAAATGCTATAATCGTCGCCACTTGATTTTGGATTTAAGTATTTACCCACTTCAAAACCTGCAATGGCCATCCTTACGGTACGGTCAATATTCACCATAGGCACGCCCAAAGCCAAAGCTTTTTCTTTATTGATGTCTACCTTGATGTCAGATTTTAAATTCTTCAATGGGTTGTTGGTATAGATGGTACCTTCGGTTTTAAGCAACAGGTTCTCCACCCTTCCAGCCAACTGGCGCAAGGTATCTAGGTTTTCACCAAACACCCGTACTTCTACTGGCGAAATAATCGGTTGGCCTTGCTCAAAATCTTTCACTTCTACCTTGGCCCCCAAATACGGCGACCATTTAGCTCTCAATTTTTCAATGAGTGCCACTTTTTTATCAGCCCTAACATCTGGATGAAGCAACACAAAAATCTCAGCAAAATCGCTACGTTCGTTGGTTTGCAGCAAATTATAGTAAATCCTTGGATTGCCCTTACCTACGTTAGAGGCGAAGTATTTTACTTCTGGAATCTCTTTGATTTCCTTCTCAATTTGCTTTGCAATCGAATCAGTGTATTTTAAGTTCGATTGCAAAGGCGTAGATACCGTAATGATAAACTGCGGCTTTTCAGATGATGGAAATAAACTAAAACCAATGACAGGAATTAAAGCCAATGCTCCCAAGAAAATACCCACACCAATCACGATGGTTAGGTAAGGTCTATGCAAAGCTTTATCCAACAATTTGGCATAAGAACCATGGATGATTTTTTGCAGGGTACGCAAAAAGATATTGCCATTTACATCGGCATGCGGTCTTAACAGTTTACTCGATAGGAAAGGCACTACGGTTAAGGCCACCAACATGGAGGCAATTACCGAACAGATTACGGCTACAGGTAAGCTTCTTATAAATTCGCCCGAAGCTTCTGGCATGAACATCAATGGCATAAAGGCAATCACCAAGGTGGCAGTACATCCCAATACGGCTAGTCCAATTTGCTTGGTGGCCTTTAATGTTGCCGTAAGCCTATCGTGGCCATCACGCATCCATCGTTCTATATTTTCTACTACTACAATACTGTCATCAACCAGTAGTCCCAAAGAAACGACCAAACCTACAATACTCAATTGGTTAAGACTAAAACCTAGCAGGTTAATTAATATAATCCCAATAGCCAAAGATAAAGGAATAGATACCATTACCACTAGCGAAGCACGGGTACCCAATGGCAACAGGGTAATGAGCACCAAACAAATGGCAATCAGAAAATCAAAGCCTAAGCCCCCCAATCGGGTATTGACATTATTAGCCTGATCAAACATCACTTGCTGGTCGATATTGCTAGGCAAAGTCTTTTTGAAGGATTCCAGTACTGGCAGATAAGCTTCTTGGGTTTTCGTGATGTTGCTGCCCGCTTTTTGTGCCGCTACTACAAATACACTCCGGAAACCGTTTAAACGAGTAATGTGTTTCTCTTGCGAATAGTCGAAATAAACCTTGGCCACTTCTTTTAAAGTAGTGTTTTTACCCGTGGCACTTGCTACAATGGTGTTCTTAATTTCATCTAAGCTTTGATAGTTGCCACTGGTTTTAATATTGAAAGATTTATTGCCAGCGTCAATACTTCCCCCTGGAATATTGACCACCTCACTTTGTATGGCATTGGAAACTTGGGTTACCGGAATACGCAGCAGCGCCAGTTTCTCCAAGTCTAAATCCACTTTCACCAACTGGTCGGGCAAGCCCATAATCTCCACATTTTTGAGTGAAGGTATTTTTTCGAGCCTATCCTGTAGATCTTCTGCAGCACTTTTAAGTTTGTCGCGAGAGGCATTTTCCGACACTAAGGCAATTTGTAAGATATTTACATCAGACGGTGTTATTTTTTGCACCTCCATGGTATAAATTTCCTGTGGCAGGCTAGGTCTTTCACTATTCACTTCCCTTACCAGCTCTTGGTACTTATCGTCAACATTACCGCCATATTTATATTCCACAATGATAACGGCTAAACCGTCCCTAATGTTGGTTTTTATGGTCTTGATATCGTCTAATCCATAAATACGTTTTTCCAGTGGCTTTACCACCAGCTCTTCCATATCCTTGGGGCTTGCGCCTGGATACACCACCACAACAGGAAAATTGGGCGGGTTCATATCAGGGTCTTCGGCTCTTGGCATGTTAAAAACGGTAGTAATTCCCAAGGCCATTACCATTAACACCATGATTAAGGTGAACTGATAATTTTTTACTGCATAATCTGAGATTTTCATTTGCTGTCGGTCGATTTTAAGCGTAAAAAATATTATTTAATCACCTTTATTCTTGAGCCATCGGTAAGGTAGGCGCTACCAGAAATAATGACAGCGCTGGCCTCCTCTAATCCACTCGTGATGGAAATTTTATCTTTTTGTATGGCACCCAGCTGTACCTTCACTTTCTTGGCCACTTGGTTATCATTGGTTACAAACACATAACCTTCATTTTCGCCACCATCCAATAAAGCATCATACGGAATTACATAGGCACTTTGTTTTTTTGATGGATAGATGTTGGCCTTACCAAACATTCCCGCAGCCAAGCCTTTTACTGGTTCGGTTAAGGACAACTCCAAACCAAAGGTTCCACTTTGTGGGTCAATACTTTCTGATTTCCTGCTTACTTTGGCTTGCAGGGTTTTTCCTGCCAATGCATCGGTAGAAATCACAGCCCTATCTCCCACTTTTAAAGCCGACCATTGTCTATCGCTTAAACCAACTTTCAATACCCAATTACCTTCGCTTGCCCCATTTATTTGCAGTACTGGCGTACCAGGACCTACAATTTGACCTTCGTTAGCCAGTTTTCTAAGCACATACCCGCTCGCCGTTGCATTGATGGTGGTATAGCTTTCGTTAAACTTGGCAGATTGCAGCTGCTTTTTGGCAACATCGAGCATCGTTTTGGCATTTTGCAATTGCTCTAAAGTGGCCACACTGTCCTTGTAAAGCTTGTCGGCACGTTCGTAATCACGCAAAGCTTTTTGATAAGAAAGCTGCACTTGTTGGGCTTGCGAACTAATTTCAGTAGGGTTTACCGTGGCCAATACTTGTCCTTTACTTATTTTATCTCCTTCTTTTACATAAATGCGGTTGATGACACCGCCATTTTTAAAAGACAATAATGTTTCATCGTTGGTGGTGAAATAGCCAGAAGTGGCCACTTCTCCATCAGCATTTTCGGCCAAAAGCGAAACCACCTTTACTGGAATAGTATCTTGTTGAACAATTGCCTTTTCTCTTTTATCACTTCCTTTGCAGGCAAATAGCATGAGCAAGGCAAGGCTGAAGCTGATTTGTGTAATATTTGCTTTCATAATTTAGTTTAGCGTATAGGATGCTGTTTCGCGTTCAATATTGGCCATGGCCATCAGCACCTTGTATAAATTAATGTTGACTAGTATTTGTGCCGAAGTGTATTGGTTCCGTGCATCAATGGTTTCTACAAAAGAATTGGCTCCTGCCAAATAACCCCTTTCTATTAAGCGCAAATAGGTAGAGGCAGCTTCAAATTGCTTTTGAGACGATTGGTAGGTTTGGTAGGCTGAGCGTAAATTATTTTGTGCGGTTTTTGCCGATAGGGTTAATTGTTGTTCCACTAAGTTTGCATTCAGTTCGGCGTTCTTCAAGTCCAAATTGCTTTCCTTGATCCGATTGCTATTTCTATTCCCAGAAAAAATCGGGATTTCCAATTGCAGGCCTAGCATATAATATCGGGTATTGGAATTGAACTTAAACCCTTCTGATTGTGTCCCTAAGTCCAAAAACGCCCCTAATCTTGGCACAGCAAACTGGCTGTTCATTTTTCGAACAGTTTTATTAATACCTACCAACTGGTTTAGCGCTTTGAGTTCCTCTCGTTGTCCCGAAATATCCAAACTGGCCAACAAGCCTTGCACTTTAGCCAAATCATTTTTATCGTCTTTCTCTACAATAATTGCATCGTCGGCATTTCTGTTTAAAAGAAAGTTAAAATATAGGCGAGCATTATTTACTTTTTGTTCGGCATCAATTAAAGTAGCTCTTACGCTTTCCACTTCACTTTGCGAACGGAGTACATAGGCAGGCAGGCCCTTTCCGTTTTCCAGCAGTTTTTGATTTACCCGGAGTCCTTCGTTGGCCAACTGCAATCCAGATTTATAAACATCAACCGCAGCAAGTGCACTCAAATAATTGTAGTAAGCTGTTTTCACTTCCTTCACCAAATCACGCTTATAAATCTGCACTTCAAATTCCTTCAAAGTCAATTGCTGCTCGCTAATGCGCTTGTTATTGATAATGTCGGTATTGATAATAGGCACCGTGGTCCGCACTTTGGCATCGTGAAAGTTTTTAGGCAAAAAATTAATGGTTTGGTTTTCCATTCTCGGAAAATTATTAGTGCCAGTAATTTGATTCAAAGTGCTGTAAATAGGATTGAGCAAATCTCCCAAGGGTAGTGGAATATTACGACCTCCATCGGCGGTTTGGTAACCCGCTTGAAAAGCTACCGAAGGCAGGAACAATCCCCTAGCTGCTTTCAAAGCATATTGCGCTTTTTCTAACGACACATTTTTTTGCTGCAGTACCATGTTGTTCTTAAAAGCAGTATCAATATATGTTTGTAGTACTTGCTGCGCATTCACGGAGAAAGCAGCAAAAACAAGCATCAGCATCAAGCAAATATTTTTCATTTTAATTAACAGTGTTAACATTACTATTGAATACTTTTTAAGATGAATATCAAGGTATCAAAAGCCTTCTCCAAACTAAGCTGCTGTTCCTTTTCTGGAAAGTGAGCATTCACCACATGGTCTAGATGTCCTTGCAATTTCAAGGAACAAATACCATGAATGGTAGCCCAAACATACAAAGACATTGCATGCAAATCTGCCTGCTTAAAATAACCTTTAGCTTTACAATCGGCAACAGTAACCAGCAAGGCCTCAAAGGCTGCACCGCCCTCTTCCCACTCACAGGCATAGTTCTTATTTACAAACTCAATGGGTTCTCTCATAATGAACATAAGCTCATAAAAATCACGATTTTCGATTGCAAACTCAATATAACTCCTACCCATAGCCTTCAATCTTTCGAAAGGCTCTTCCACATTTCTGAGCACTGCAAAATGCGAGGAAAGCATTTTAAATCCCTCTTGGTGCAGGGCATAAATCACATCACTTTTATCTTGATAATAGAGATAGATGGTGGTAGGACTTATGCCAATTTTATCAGCAATCTTTCTAATAGAGATAGACTCATAGCCATGTTTGAGGAACAGCTCTTTGGCCACTTCCAAAATTTTTCTCTTTAGGTCTTCCTTATGTTTGAGGCGTCTGCTTTTCGTATTCGTTTCACTCATGACGAAGCAAATATAATTAACAGTGTTAATATTTTAAAATCTCAAATTATTTTATCCATAAAAAAAGGAGAAGCTAAGCCTCTCCTTTACACTGTTGCTGTTAATTTTGGATTAGAGTTTCACAATTTTTTTCGACACATTCCCGCTTTCTTTAACAATCTGTAGGATATATGAGCCTGGACCTATCTCGGCTACGTCCAACTCTACTAGCGGAGAATTTTCTACATTTTTAGTTTTTAAAGTTTTTCCAGTGATATCGGTAAGCAATAATTTAACATTCCCTTTAGCCGAAGCACCTAAACTCACGTAAAGCTTAGTGGTTACTGGATTAGGATATGCCAACACTGAAAGCTCTTGATCAAAACCTTTTACAAATCGGGTGAGCTTATCAAAAGTTGTTCGCGTTCCGTTCGCATCAACCTGCGCTAATCTGTAATAAGCAGATTGCTTAAAGCTCACATCAGTCACTTCGTAGTTTGACATCGTAGTTGAATTTCCTTTTCCTGTTTTGCTATCAATCGTGCTAAAGTTTTTACCGTCCAAGCTTTTCTCTATTTCAAATTTGGCATTGTTTTGCTCGGAACTTGTGGTCCATCTAATTAAGGCGCCTCCAGTAGAAAGCTTCGCTGTAAAATCAACCAAAGTGACAGGTAAAACTCCTGGTGTTTTTGCAAAGGTGAATACGCCGAAATCAGTATTTAGTCCCGAAGTCATCGTTCCTGTACTTCCAATTACCGAGAAACTGTCGTTCCCAGCGCTCACCCAAGTATTACCTCCAACATCAAATCTCGCCACCACGGCATCAAGCGTCGCAAAGCTCGAAAAGCCGGAAGCAGCAAAATCGTAAGTACTTAAACCTACTTTAGCTTGAGCATTGCCGCTCAATTTATTAACGGTCCAATATTCTTTGTTATGCACGTAACCTATGGTCACTGGATCGAAACTAGCCACATTCAGATAGGATATTGGGAAATACTCCAGCTCAAAATCTGAAGCGGCACCTACCACACCCGTTAGCGAAATCGCCGAAGAAGCCGTACCCTTGCCAATCATCAAGTTAGCGACCGTGCCGTTAGCGACGTTAAGCAATTTGATTTTTCCGTTGATGAAATTTTGTGGTTTACTCAAATTGAAATTAATGGTTTTAGCAGCATCAAGCGTTAGCCCCGCAGCAGCGTTCACCCTACCTTCGGTAACTACAAAGTTGCCTGTAGCTTTTACTGGCTGATTAAAAGTTACTGCTTTGGCCAATGCCCCTAGGTTAACATCTCCAAAAACAATCTCGCTTATGGCATTATTATCAATGGCAAAAGTGTGCGCATTGCTAAGCGTTCTATTGCCCAAAGTGGCATAAATGGCTGGATCATTTTTTAACACTACCGTAAATCCATCAGGCACTGTTTTTAAAGCATTATCCAAGGTAGCCAAGGTTCCAATAAAAGCTTTTTGCGGCTGAATGTTCACATAACCCGTCAAGCCATTATCCACCCCATCTACAATTTGAGCTTTAACACCTAGCAGGTTATCAAAATTGGTTTCTGTACCACTATGAACAGCCCCAAACATATTGTAAGACGCATCTATATCACTATTAAAAGGGAAGATATTAGTGGTATTTGTTCCATCTTGCACAACATCATAAAGCGTTCCATAAGCTGCCGAAGTTCCAGAGGTTATTCCATCCAAAAAGATGTATGTCCCCATAGTACCGGCAAAAATATTTTTATCTATTTCTGTACCGCCAATTTTCACGTTCGAAATAGGTTTTACAGAAGCAGACCCATTATGATTATAGAAACTTATCCCAACACCCCCCGTGCCATTAAAGGTATTACCAGTAATCGACAGGTTATTTGAAGTGACAGGACTCTGCGCCCCATTAGTTCCCTCCTTACTCGAAAACACAATAGAGCTGAAGGCCATTCCTCCTGGAAATGGCGTTAAGGTGTTGTTCTTGATGCTCACGTTATTTGACCGCTGTACAAAAATCCCAATGTTAGCATAGTTAGTGATGACGTTATTGGCAATTTCTATATTTGCATTTGCCGTTCTGCTTCCTTTCACCTCCAACATTCTCACAATCAAATTCGCCTGACTCAAACTTGGAATGCCAGCACCAATATGGTTATTGTTGATTTTATGATTGCCCACTTTCGCATTTAGCACTGACACCAAACCAACTGGCAAATCGTTATAGGAGAACTCGAAATTATTACCAGCACCATCTCCAATATTTCCAGCCTGCAATCCATACACGGCAACAATATTGTTTTTATCGGCAGACGAACCACCGATAATTCCAGACGTATTATAGGCATAAACACCTCTTCCAAATAATTCTGGAGCCAATAAATTAGCATAGGTAACCGTATTACGAACAATGCTAATTGCATTATTCAGGACACCAACATCATTCCTCCCCAATCTCATCGCATGACTATACCACTCGTAACCAGCCACACTTTGCGTTTTAGTTCCCTTAAACACATTATCGGAAACTTCTAGGTTATTGAAATTATCAGTGACAGTGGAGGCAATTCCAATGTAAGTAGGCTCTTGGTTAATCTGGAACTCAAAGTTTTGGATTTTCACATTTGGCGCATCAATTTCAATCAGTGCATTTTTACGATCTCCTGTATTAATCACTGGACCTGTACTACCGTTAATAATAGGCTTAGCTGCTAAGTTTAAGCTATTCCCCCTCAAAGTCACTTGTTTATTTACCACTACCGCAGAAGTAAGCGTATAAGTACCTTCCTCCACATTAATCACGTGTCCATTTTGCGTGTCCGCATCGTCGATAGCTTCTTGCAACGTTGCAAAACCTTCACTCGTATTTACATTTCGTATTGGAAGGTTTAAAAACACTTCTCCCAAACCTGGCACATCATCTATATCATGAATTTTAGTTTTGATGATCGAAAACGTAGCCGCAGTTCTATCTGTTCTGGTATCATAAGCCCCAAACACATTCCGCTCGGCAACAACATTAGAAGTGAAAGGCAAAATATTGGTAACCGCTGCTGAATTATAATATGGAGAAGACCAAATTGGGTCGGCTGCCGTAGTTCCTGCAGGCCTGTCATCAAGCCTGATGTATTCACTAAGCGTGGCCACAAAGATGTTAGCCTCCGTACCAGGACCACCAATCACCGCACCCGTTAATGGCGCTAAAGCTATATCACTATAAGAATTGGCAAACTTAATGCCCACATGCCCCGTACCCAAAGGCGTAGGTGTATTAAAGGTATTTTGTTTTACAATTAGGTTAGAAAATGATTTCGCTCCAGGAGTTCCCGAATTGGTAGTTTTGGTATCAAAATAAAGCCCTACCGTATTTGAACTCCCCGAAAGCGGATTAAAAATATTGTTGATCACACTCACATTGCTCGAATAAAACACCGCCAATCCCAACAGTTGAAAATCATTCAGAGTATTCCCTGATACTTCCACATTTGAACCAGGGCTGATGGTCGAAATGATTTCAATCAATGCTGGTTGCCTATCGGCTCCAGTTTGTCCGTTTGCATCAGCGGCTCCACCAGAAGTGATGATGTTATTGGTGATTTTATTACCTGGGCTCACATAGCCATTCATGGCCAGTTTACCTTGCAGCGTATTGTTATTCACTACCAGTGCTCCGCCGCTCATATCTCCCGCTTGTATGGTAGCGTAATGCGCTTTGAAATTATTATCGTCTATATTTCCATTAATATTAGATGCCCTTACCGCCCTGCCCAAAGCATTATTAGATACAGTATGCCCAACGGTATTTCTTAAGATGGTTACCTTATCGTTTCCATTGGCATTCAAAATCCCTAAAAAGATAGCCGCACTATTAAATACATAACTGGTATTGGTACCCTCTATTAAATTATCGGTAATTGTTAAATTATTAAAGCTGCCCGTTGGACCCGATTTGATACCATAGCCCGCCGTAGTGGTAGTGGTTGGGTTATTAAAATTGCTCTCTTGGAATCGAAGGTGCAAGTTCGAAATCGTCACATTTGGTACGGCCACATAAATGAGCGCTTTATTGGCCACATCGCCTCCAGTAATAATGGGCTTGTTTGCTAAAATCCCGCCATTCCCCTCCAAAGTAATGCCTTTCGCAATGTTGATGCCCGTAGTTAAGGTATGCGTACCTTCAAAAACATTTATGGTATTGCCCGCAAGTGTCGAAGGAGCATCTATGGCCGATTGAATAGAGCAGAAACGCACTCCAGTTGTGGTATTGCTGGCCACCAATTCTGGCTCAACCGCAGTAGAAGCAACCGCACTGGTTACCAATCTGAAATCTGTACTGTTTAAACTTAAGTTATTACCATCCAAATAAGCACAAGCATCTGCCGAATTATCCCTGTCGAAATAAAGGGTATTGGCATCACCCGAATTACTAGGGCTATTGGCATCACCATTGTAGCCGATATTGCCTTTTTGCAATTGTATGGCCACATCTGTTCCAGTAATGATATTACCGACAAGGCTATGTCCCGTACCCCCCACTACGATACCAAAACCATCTC
This sequence comes from Pedobacter sp. ASV17, assembly GCF_016429065.1. GTDB lineage: Bacteria > Bacteroidota > Bacteroidia > Sphingobacteriales > Sphingobacteriaceae > Pedobacter. The sequence goes on along the minus strand of NZ_JAELTX010000040.1, from coordinate 21,389 downwards.
CTTCCGCAGCGGCAGACCCTTTAATATTTGAGATGATGTTATTGGTGATGTAGGCTCCAAAAGGTTGGTCATTAATATCTGTGTAACCATCCTTCCTTCTTAGCACCGCAATGGCTGCAAAATCCCTGGAGTTTGTTGGCGCACCAATTTGAGTGATTTGATTTGCCGATATGACCACAGACCCATTACCGGCACTAGCTCCAGTTCCCAGTACATTTTTAACTTCAATCCCAAATCTGGAATTGTTGGTCAACGTAATTACGTTACCAGTAATCAGCACGGGTCCAGAGGTTAGGCTATTTTTACCCAACCATGCACCAATACCCGAATCGCCATTAGAATCTATCGTATTCCCAATGATTTTAATATCGCTGGTATAAGCAGAACCTGCAAAATCAATGCCCACTAATTGATTAAAGGAAACCTCATTGTTGTCAATTTCAACACCCACATGATTTGCAGCAGTACTTTGTAACATGATTCCCCTAGCGCTGCTCGCCACTGGAACACTCCCTTTATTTCCGTTATAGTTAAAAGTTGAAAGCTTAATCAATAAACCATTGACACTTCTATTCGTATAAAAGCCATATCGGTAATTTTCATTAGCTGCGATATTGTTTAAACTAAGGCTAGCAATATCTATTCCTACCCCTACACCCGTTTCAAAATTAGTTACCGTAAGATTTTCTATCGACACATTGTTAGCCGCAATCCTAAATCCATAGCTAACAGTGGTAATGTAATTTGCTACCGTACCATCAACAATGGTCCCAGCCCTTGAAGCGCCCTTTATGGTTAGTGGTTTATCAACGTTCACGAAATACCCTGTCACCACCCCTACTGGTGAATAGGTACCATCGGCCAAATTAATAACGTCTCCCGAAGCAGCAACATCCACTGCGGCTTGGATACTTCTTTTTGGCGAACCTACTGTACCTGTATTGCCGTCGTTCCCTACAACAGGGTCTACATAGTAATTTGTTTGTGCTTGCACCCCTTGAAGGGCTACCAACAATCCAACAAAAAGCATAGGTAGTGCTCTGAGTAGAGTTTTTCTCATAATTTACATGGTTAAAGAACTATTTATCTATGAGAGAGCGATTTAAAACTAAATTAGACATAATCACAATAAAAAAAGAAAGATTACGTTACAACTTTTTTCTCTAAAAACTAAATCTTCATTCACACCTTAAAAACGAAGATTATTTTGCTATTTTTTATTCGAAGAATTTCAGTGCCCCACCTTGTTACTCTTCCATCTTCCGACAGATTTCACCTCGCAAAACACTGATAATAAACACAATTAAGAATTTCAGTGATCGTACCGTAATAATCTGCAATCGATAACCACTAATGCCCCGCTATCCAAAATTAAACCCCTATATTTGTGAAAATTACTACTTATTATGCTTAAAGGATTTTTTAACGTTCCTGCTCCTGTTAATGAGCCCATTTTGGGTTACGCACCAGGAAGCAAGGAAAGAGAATTATTAAAAGCGGCCTTGGCCGAGGGAAGATCTAAAGTAACAGATATCCCTATGTATATTGGAGACAAAGAGGTGTTTACCGATGAGAAAATCAACATCAGGCCTCCTCACGATCACCAACATGTTTTAGCCACTTTTAGCAGGGGCAGTAAAACTCACGTACAACAAGCCATTGATGCTGCATTAGCCGCAAAAGCCGATTGGGAAAATTTAGCTTGGGAACAAAGAGCTGCTATTTTCTTAAAAGCTGCTGATTTAATTGCAGGTCCATACAGATACAAATTGAATGCGGCAACCATGCTAGGTCAAAGCAAAAATGCTTTCCAAGCTGAAATAGATTCTGCCTGCGAACTGATAGATTTCTTGCGTTTTAACGTGAGTTACATGACTGAGATCTATAAACAACAACCTCCTGTTTCTCCTAGAGGTAGCTGGAACAGAGTAGAGCAACGTCCCTTAGAAGGCTTTGTTTTTGCACTAACCCCTTTCAACTTTACTGCCATTGCTGGAAACTTGCCATCATGCGTAGCAATGATGGGCAACGTAGTGGTTTGGAAACCTGCCGACACCCAGATTTATGCAGCAAGCTTAATCATGCAAATCTTTAAAGAGGCTGGATTGCCTGACGGTGTAATCAACCTTGTTTACGTTAAAGGTCCTGATGCGGGCGATGTGATTTTTTCGCACCCTGATTTCGCAGGTATCCACTTCACAGGTTCTACTGGAGTTTTCCAAGATATTTGGAACACCATTGGTAGCAACATCCACAAATACAAAACTTACCCCCGCATTGTAGGTGAAACTGGCGGTAAAGATTTCATCCTAGTTCACGGTTCGGCAGATGCAGAAGTATCAAGCACTGCGATCTTGAGAGGTTCTTTCGAGTATCAAGGACAAAAATGCTCGGCTGCTTCAAGAGTGTATGTTGCAAAAAGCAAATGGCCTCAAATTAAAGAATATCTATTGAGAGATTTGGCAACCTTAAAAATGGGCCCAACCGAAGATTTCAGCAATTTCATCAACGCAGTAATCGATGAAAAATCTTTTGACAAACTAGCCAAGTATATTGACGAAGCGTCAAAAGCAAAAGGTGTTGAAATTATTGCCGGTGGAAACTATGATAAGAGCAAAGGGTATTTTATTGAGCCTACTGTTTTAGTGGTAGACGACCCTAAATACACCACCATGTGCGAAGAATTATTTGGCCCTGTATTAACGGTATACGTTTATGATGATAAAGATTTCGATAAAACTTTAGAAATTATCGACACTACATCTATCTATGCGTTAACAGGTGCAGTAATCGCCCAAGACCGTTATGCGATTGACAAAGCTACCCACGCCCTACGCAATGCCGCTGGAAACTTTTACATTAACGATAAATGTACTGGCGCAGTAGTAGGTCAACAGCCTTTTGGCGGCGCTAGAGGTAGTGGCACCAACGACAAGGCTGGTTCAATGATTAACTTGTTGCGTTGGGTATCTCCACGTACCATCAAGGAAACTTTTGACCCACCTAAAGATTATACTTATCCGTTTTTAGCAAAAGACTAATCTTAATTTTAATAAAAGGCATTTTTTTGATTGCTTTATTAAACATATCACCATAGAAAGCCCCGCACTTGCGGGGCTTTCTTATTCAAAAAGACTATTTTTGCATCTAGAATAAATCAGATCACTTCAAAGTCATTAACCTTGGAAAATACCGACAACAAAAACGACCTAAAAAGAGGCTTACAAAACAGACATATACAACTAATTGCGCTAGGCGGTGCCATTGGCACTGGTTTGTTTTTAGGCATTGGTCCTGCGGCTGTGTTAGCTGGACCATCTGTTATTTTGGGCTACGCTATTGCAGGTATCATTGCCTTCTTCATCATGCGTCAGCTTGGCGAAATGGTCGTTCAAGAACCAGTATCGGGCAGCTTTAGCCATTTTGCTTACAAGTATTGGGGACCTTTCCCTGGCTTTGCCTCTGGCTGGAATTATTGGATGCTTTACATCTTGGTAAGCATGTCTGAATTGACAGCAATTGGTATTTATGTACAGTTTTGGTGGCCAGAAATACCGCTTTGGGCTTCCAGTGCATTCTTTTTTGTAGTGATCAATATGCTTAACCTTGCTTCTGTAAAAGTTTATGGCGAAGCGGAGTTTTGGTTCTCCATTGTGAAAGTAGCGGCCATTATAGCCATGATTATATTTGGCGGTTACCTGTTGTTAAGCGGCACAGGTGGAGAGCAAGCAACCATAAAAAATCTGTGGAACGACGGTGGTTTCTTCCCAAAAAGCTGGTTGAGCACCAATGGAAATGGAGGTTACGAAGGACTTTTAGCAGCCATGGCACTCATTATGTTTTCTTTCGGCGGATTGGAACTGGTGGGCATCACCGCGGCAGAAGCTGAAAATCCAGAGAAAAATATCCCCAAAGCCACCAATCAAGTAATTTATAGGATATTAATTTTTTACGTTGGGGCACTGATCATTTTATTCTCTTTATCGCCGTGGAAAAGCATTACCGATGGTAGCAGTCCATTTGTAATGGTGTTTGAAAGACTTAATGGTTTTCAACTCGATATTTTTGGACAGAACATTAACTTCACCAAGCTGATTGCCAATGTACTGAATGTGATTGTACTTACCGCAGCGCTATCTGTATATAATAGCAGTGTTTACAGCAATAGCCGTATGCTTTACGGATTGGCACAACAGGGCAATGCACCAAAGTTCCTATCTAAACTTAACAAAAACTACGTGCCCGTAATGGCCATCTTAGTTTCTGCGGTATTTGCTGCTATTTGCATTGTGATCAACAAAATCATTCCAGAACAAGCGCTAAGCATACTCATGTCTTTAGTGGTATCAGCACTTGTCATCAACTGGTTAATGATTAGCTATACCCACATTAAATTCAGGAAAGCACATCAATTGGAAAAGACGAAGTTTCCATCGTTCCTGTATCCAATTAGTAATTACATCTGTTTGTTCTTTTTAGCAGGTATACTGGTTGTAATGTGGCTTACAGGATTGAAAATGTCTGTAGAGCTCATTCCTTTATGGATGTTGTTTTTATATGGATGTTACTACCTAGTTCAACGTAAAAAATAAAGAACGTTTTTAATCTACTTACTATTTAAGGATAAAAACACCCTTATGTGTTTATGTGGTTGTATTTTTCCCTCAACAAAAAAGAGGATGCCCAAACGCTAGGCACCCTCTCCAACATTATATACTACTAAACCTACAACTATTTTGTGTCAATTTTAAACAAAGCAGGAACATCTTCAATACTTGAAGCGCAGCTCCCAATCTTTGATTAAAAAGTTTTTAAGCAATTAAATGTTATAACCAGCTTACAACGCCAGTTTCTACATTATAATTAGCACCTACTATTTTAATTTTACCGTCTTTTTCCAATTGGTTTAAAGTAGTGCTTTGGTTACGGATATCGATAATGGTTTGTTTCACATTTTGCACGTTCAATCTTTCTAACAAATCATCATTTTTAGACGAACGCTCTTCGCCTTCATTAATAATCTCCTCAATAATTGGATTAAAATGATCTACCAAATGTGTAAGGTTTTCCATTCCCATCTCTCTAATTGCAGCGGCGTCTAGCCCTCCTTTTAAAGCACCACATTTTGAGTGTCCTAAAACAACAACTAGTTTAGATCCTGCTACATTACAGCCAAATTCCATAGATCCCAAAATATCTTGGTTCGCAAAATTCCCAGCAATTCTCACACTAAAAACATCACCCAATCCTTGGTCAAAAATCAATTCTGCAGAAGTACGACTGTCGATACAGCTTAATATTACGGCAAATGGCCATTGTCCTGCTCTTGTGTCGTTTACTTGTGACAGCAAATCCCTATTGGCTTTTAAATTTTGCACAAATCTTTCATTACCTTCTTTTAGTATTTCAAGTGCCCTTTCAGGGGTAATGGTTGCTTGCGTTTCTAAAGTATGTGCCTTCATTGTATTTATATTTTTAATTTTGTTCAACGATTTTTGTATTAATTTTTGGTACCGAATAAGTCTTCTTAATATTCTCTAAAGTAACAATAATCCCTTTTGTATAAGCATTATGTTTATAGTTATGAATTGCTTCCAACACATCGGGATCGATATATCTAGAATTAGCGCCATCAATAATCACATTGGTTTCATTTGGAATTCCAGATAACAACACCTGAATAGAAGCTTTGTTTAAGAACGATACTTCTTCGGCAAGCTTGATTCTGATGTTCTTTTTGTTTCCTTCTTCTTGTACTCGGTAAAAGAAGGGGTTGCGCATATTGGTTCTCAATAGATAGAAAATTGAAACCGCCATACCAATACCAACACCTTTCAATAAGTCAATACCCACTACCCCAACAACAGTAACTACAAATGGGATAAATTGATCCCAGCCTTTGTGGTACATGTGTTTAAACAGAGATATTCTCGCTAACTTATATCCAGTAACCAATAAAATGGCTGCTAAACATGATAACGGAATCATATTGATGATTGAAGGGATGAATAGTAAGGATAACAACAGCAATAAACCGTGTGAAATAGCCGAGACCTTAGTACGACCTCCAGCATTAACGTTTGCTGAGCTTCGCACAATTACAGCCGTCATTGGCAAACCACCTAACATACCACTGGCAATATTACCTACGCCTTGAGCAACCAATTCTCTATTGGTTGGTGATACTCTTTTTAAAGGGTCAATTTTATCTACGGCCTCTAAACTCAATAAGGTTTCTAAACTGGCAACTACTGCTATAGTAAGAGCCACCATTAATACCTTTGAGTCAAAAATGGTAGAAAAATCAGGCATCATAAACAAGCCAAAAAACTCAGCGGCACTATTCACTTCTGGGATTTTTACCATTTGGCTGTCTTTTAAAGCATTTGATGAGCCGCTAAACAAGATGGCTCCCAATATACCCAAAGCAACCACAACCAAAGGAGCAGGAACTACCGCCAGCTTCTTAAATTTAGGCCAAAATACCAATACCAAAATGGAAAGTACGCTAATTGCAATTGCTGCGACACTAAAGTGCTGAAACGCATTTGCTAAGGCTGAAAAGGTATTTTCTCCATCTCTCTGGAAAAAGCTTTCGTCACCAAAAAAATCGCTATCCACACCTAAAGCATGTGGCAATTGTTTCATGATCAACAATATACCAATACCAGCCAACATCCCCTCAATAACACTTGAAGGGAAATAATTGCCAATAGTACCAGCTTTAATCAATCCTAAAATAAGTTGGAATACACCAGCCAAAACTACGGCCATCAAAAAAGCTTGATAACTCCCTAGACTGGCGATAGAAGCCAAAACAATGGTTGTTAAACCTGCGGCTGGCCCACTTACACTTAACTGCGAGCCACTAATAGAAGCTACTACTACACCACCTATGATCCCTGTAAGCAAACCTGCAAACAAAGGAGCTCCAGAGGCCAAAGCAATTCCCAAACACAGTGGCAAAGCCACTAAGAACACTACAATACTTGCTGGCAAATCGGCTTTTAAATTCCTCTTTTGCAAATATTTTCCTATTCCGCTTCCCATAGAAGCCGAATTCGAATTTTTCATAAAGAATTATGTTAATTTCTAAAGTTTTTTTTATCAAATCAGTTCCGTATTAAGCATACGGAAATAGTACGGGTAAAAACTTATGAGAAATTAGGAGGCGGTGTTGGAACCGAAGGATGGTATGGATCTACATAGCGTCGCGAGTGCTCAATAAAGCTACTAGGCACGCCACAATCTAAATCCAAGTGAACGTAGTTAAGGTCGATTTTTTGGAACATCATTTTATAGTCTACAAACTTAATGCTTGATTTTCCCTTATCATCGCCGTTGTTTTCATTTTCCAACTGCATGATTACAGAAACCATAAAATCTCCGTCCAGATGCTTGAAAAACATAGGCGCAGCAGAAATTACCATCTTCGAGGCGAAAACGCACATAAAAAGGGCAACTACCAAAAGCTTATATTTTCTTAGCTTCATTTTTTGAAATCTTCTTTTTCAGATTTTCCAAAAGTAATTCCCAAAAGCGTTAAATTCAAAATTTATTACGTAATAAATTTGTAATATAAAGATTTTGTAGTGTGGAAATCAAAATTATTGGGCATTTTCAAACTTTATTTATTTTTGAGCTTTTCTTTTACTTATCGAAGCAAAACTTAATGAGGATTCTTTTTATTTGTTTACTAACTATATTGCCTCTCTTTGTACTGGCGCAGAACAATAATGCCCCTTCATCCTATGATATACACGACATTAAGATTACTGGATATCTGCAAACACAGTTCCAAGTAGCACAATCTCCAGGTATATTTTCATGGTCGGGCGGCGACTTTGCCCAAAACTCCGCCAGCCGTTTTATGTTGCGCCGTGGACGTTTAAAGGTAGACCGCGTAGACAAATTTTCTTCGGTAGTATTTCAGCTAGATGGTACGCAAGATGGTCTTCGCATTATGGATGCTTTTATCCAATTCCATAATCCTGAAGACAAATCACTGCTTTTTACTGCTGGTTTGTTCAACAGACCATTTGGCTATTCCATTGTTTATTCTTCTGGTTATAGAGATTTTCCAGAAAGAGCTCGTGTTTTCCAAACCTTAATGCCCCGTGAAAGGGATTTAGGTGCGATGATCAGTTACAGGCCAAAAAAAATCCTTCACTTTGTTACTGCCGAATTAGCGGTAGTTAACGGTAGTGGGCTTAATGCCAAAGATTATGATTCCAACAAAGACATTATTGGAAACCTTAACTTTAAATTTGACAGCCTAGCTAATAAAAAATTTCACTTAGGATTTGGTGCCTCTATCTACAAAGGCACCGTAAGAGGCAATACCGATACTTATTTGAAACCTGTTGCAAATGGTTTTGTAAGCGTTACAGATGCCTCTAACGTAGGTTACAATTTCCGAAGAGATTATTATGGTGCGAACATTCAGCTAGAATACAACAACTCTTTTGGCAGCACAACAATCAAATCTGAATACATTCAAGGGAAACAACCGGGCGTAGCGGCCTCATCTAGTATTTCGGGGCTGGCAGCTAGTCAAAGTTTTGCGGCACAACCTACCACCAATTTATACCTGAGAAATTTCAACGGTTATTTTATTTGGTTTACCCAGCAAATTGCCCACACCAAACTAACGGCTATTGTTGGCTACGATGTTTATGACCCAAATACCGATGTAAATGAAGCAGAAATTGGAAAAGCTGGAAATAATACCACTGCTGGCGATATCAAATTTAGCACCCTAGGCTATGGCCTAACCTATGCCCTTAATGGTCGTCTAAAGCTTACTATTTATAACGAACATGTCCATAATGATGGCACACAGCTAGCCAATTACCAAAACGACATTAAGGATAATGTGTTTACCACTCGTCTCCAATATCGTTGGTAGCGGATTTTAAATTTTAACCAAACCTATAAACCATATAAACCGATGAACAACAAAATCCAAATCTTAAAGGATAAAATAGAAAAAGCCCATTTGGGTGGTGGACAGGCCCGTATTGATAGCCAGCATAAAAAAGGGAAACTAACCGCTCGTGAGCGTATCCATTTTTTAATGGATGAAGGAAGCTTTGAGGAAATTGGCATGTTGGTTACCCACCGCAGTACCGATTTTGGAATGGAAAGAGAAAAATACCTTGGCGATGGCGTAATTACTGGCTATGGCACAGTAAACGGTCGACTTACCTATGTTTTTTCTCAGGATTTTACTGTTTTTGGTGGATCTTTATCTGAAACCCATGCCGAAAAAATTTGCAAAATTATGGACATGGCCATGAAAAATGGGGCACCTATGATTGGCTTAAACGACAGTGGTGGTGCCCGTATCCAAGAAGGTGTTGTTTCTTTGGGCGGTTATGCCGATATATTTTACCGTAACGTACAGGCCTCTGGCGTAGTGCCACAGTTTTCGGCCATTATGGGACCTTGTGCTGGCGGTGCGGTATACTCTCCAGCCATTACAGATTTTATTTTGATGGTTGAAAACACCTCCTATATGTTTGTAACGGGGCCAAATGTGGTAAAAACAGTTACCCACGAAGAAGTAAGCTCCGAAGAATTAGGTGGTGCCAGTACCCACGCAACCAAATCGGGGGTTACCCATTTTGCATGTGCTAATGAAATTGATGCCATTAATCACGTCAAAAAACTATTAAGCTACGTTCCTCAAAACTGTGAAGAAACGCCTCCAGCTATCGCTTATGATTTAGGCAATGAAGAAAGGTTGGGCTTAAACGAAATACTCCCTTTAAATGCCAACCAACCTTACGACATCAGAGAAGTAATTGCTGAAGTGGCCGACGACGATAGTTTTATGGAAGTGCATGCCGCTTACGCCGAGAATATTGTAGTGGGCTTTGCCCGACTAGCAGGTCGCAGCATTGGTGTTGTGGCTAATCAACCAGCTTATTTAGCAGGAGTTTTAGACAATAACGCCTCTGTAAAAGCAGCCAGATTTGTACGTTTTTGCGATTGCTTTAATATTCCTTTGTTGGTTTTTGAAGATGTTCCTGGCTTTTTGCCTGGTACCGACCAAGAGTGGAACGGCATCATTAACAATGGCGCAAAATTATTATATGCTTTTAGCGAAGCCACCGTGCCTCGTATTACCGTAATTACCCGTAAAGCTTATGGCGGTGCTTACGATGTAATGAACTCTAAACACATTGGCGCCGACATGAACTACGCTTGGCCAAGTGCCGAAATTGCGGTGATGGGTGCTAAGGGAGCTGCTGAAATTATCTTTAAAAGAGAAATCACTGCGGCCGAAAACCCAGAAGAAAAATGGTTGGAGAAGGAGAAATTGTATTCAGATATTTTTGCCAACCCTTACCGTGCCGCAGAGCGTGGCTTTGTTGATGAAGTGATTGAGCCTTCTAAAACTCGTGAAAAACTAATTAAAGCTTTCAAAATGCTCGAGAACAAAGTAGTAAATACCCCAAGAAAAAAACACGGGAATATCCCACTTTAAGGATAAAATGCAAGCATTAAAACGTGCCGATGTAATTTTGATGGCCTTTTGCACAGGCCTTATTGTTGCCAACATCTATTATTGCCAACCCTTGGTGATTTTAATTGCCAAGGAGTTTAAACTGGCCGAAAGCGACGCGGGAAGCATTACTTTCTTAACCCAAGCAGGATACGCCATTGGCCTGTTCCTTTTGGTGCCATTGGGCGATATGTTCGAACGCAAGAAACAGATTTTGGTCATCACCTCTTTGGCAATCGTTTCCCTATTAATTGCTGGTTTTTCGCACAGCTTTTTCGTACTCGAAATAGCCAGTGTTTTAATTGGCGCTTGCTCTATTGTACCGCAACTCATTCTTCCACTCACCGCATCTTTAAGCAACGATGAAAGCCGAGGCCATAACATTGGTATCGTGATGAGTGGTTTGCTAGTAGGTATTTTAGCTTCAAGAGCCATTAGCGGAACCGTGGGCGATTTACTGGGCTGGCGTGCCATGTTTTTAATTGCCGCAGGCATTTGCACTTTGTTGGTAATACTCATGGCGGTGCGTTTTCCAACAAGCCGTCCTACATTTACAGGTGGCTACAAAGAGTTGATGCGCTCCATGTTTTCCTATATTAAAACCCAACCCATTTTAAGGGAAGCATCCATCATTAACTTCTTTGCCTTTATTGTCATTATGGGTTTTTGGACTACGATGGTGCTTTACCTATCCAATCCACCACATCATTTTAGTGCTTATCAAATTGGTTTATTTGGTATTGCTGGTGCCGCTGGCGCCTTAGCTGCGCCATTGGTAGGGAAATTAAGTGGTGGTGGAAATCCTCGAAAAAACTTGATGATAGGTTTTATTTTGGAATTGATCAGTGTGGCATTATTCTATTTCACTGGCCACAGCGTATTCCTTTTTGTTGTTGGCATTATTTTGATAGATATTGGACAACAGGCCATTCACGTGACCAATCAAACCCGTATTTATACCCTAGTCCCCGAAGCCAGAAACAGGCTGAACACCATCTTTATGTCGGTGAGTTTTGTAGGTGCTGCTTGCGGTTCAGCATTAGGTTTGTGGCTATGGTCATTAGGTGGCTGGGCCATGTTCTGTTATGGCATTACAGCAATTATCATCCTCAATATGTTGATTTATCAGTGGTACAGAAAAACTTAAACCCTTGAGTGAAATCATCCAAATAGAGCAAATCTTTCCTTCACTTACTTGGCGAATTAGGCAGCAGGCCATGTATCCCGAAAAGGAAATTACAGAAATGGAATTAGCTGATGATTTTGAGGGCACCCATTTCGGCCTATATTTTAACCATGAACTTACTGGAGTAGTTTCTTTATTTGTAAAGGACGACATTGCACAATTCAGAAAAATGGCCGTGCTTCCATCCAAACAAGGAAATGGATTAGGAAAATTATTGTTGCAACATGTAATCAACTACTGTAAGCAACAACCAATTAAACTACTTTGGTGCAATGCCAGGGTAAGTGCCATTGGCTTTTATACCAAAATTGGCTTCGTTACGGAAGGAGCGCCTTACCAACGAAACCAACTGGAATACATTAAAATGCAGCTTATTTTTTAGGCAGTGTTCTATTCAAATCCATCACGGGAGTTAGGCCTTCTGAGGGTACATAAATAATTTGTGGCAAGCTCCCTTTATCTGCTAATTTTTCTAAAGTTCTAATAAACAGGTACTGATTATAAGTAGCAGATAAAGTACCATTTTCTACTTTCATTGCCTCTGCCATTCCTTTGGCCCTTTCTATTTCGGCAGCCGCATTTAATTTCTCCGCTTCCAAACGAGCTTTGGCTTCTTCAACTAAAATCCTACGGTTTTGTTCGGCCTTAGCCATCTCTGCTTTACCTGCCATTTCCTGTTGCCAAACATTATATCTTGGCAAGCCCCACATTAAAGCTACAATCACCATTAAAACAAAAAGTGCTACTGGAATAAAAATCTTGATTACGTTCATAAATAATAGTTTTAGAGTTTGTTTAATATAATGATTTTCCTGTCAAAAATCAAGAAAGCAGTTCCATTATAAGCCTTTAATATGTACATTTACCGCCACACATAAATTAAAAACTATGGCAAAGAAAAAAGACGAAAATAAAAAACATGTGCCTGTAGTTACCAAAAAATCGCTACAGTTTTTCGAAAAATATATCAATAATGCTGCCCCAACTGGATATGAGTGGGAAGGTCAAAAACTTTGGCTAGAATATTTAAAACCTTATGTTGATGAGCATTTTGTAGACAATTATGGTACCGCTGTAGGGGTCATTAATCCTAAAGCCGAATATAGAGTAGTGATTGAAGCACATGCTGATGAAATTTCTTGGTATGTGAATTACATCACCAATGATGGATTAATTTACGTGATCCGTAACGGAGGTTCCGATCACCAAATAGCTCCTTCAAAACGTGTGAATATCCACACTGAAAAAGGTTATGTAAAAGCTGTTTTTGGCTGGCCAGCTATCCACACCCGTCATGGCGAAAAAGAACAAACACCAGAGCTTAAAAACATTTTCTTGGACTGTGGATGTACCACCAAAGAAGAAGTAGAGGCCTTAGGTGTACATGTGGGTTGTGTAATTACCTACGAAGACGAATTTATGGTGCTAAACGACCGTTACTATGTTGGTCGCGCCTTAGATAACCGTGCAGGTGGTTTCATGATTGCCGAGGTAGCTCGTTTGTTAAAAGAGAACAAGAAAAAATTACCTTTTGGTTTATATATCGTGAACTCTGTACAAGAGGAAATTGGTTTACGTGGTGCCGAAATGATCGCTGATCGTATTAAGCCTAACGTAGCTATCGTGACCGACGTAACACACGATACCACCACTCCAATGATTAACAAAATTACGCAAGGCGATTTATCGGCAGGCAAAGGTCCTGTAGTATCATATGCTCCTGCGGTACAAACAAATTTGAACAAGTTGTTAATCAAAACTGCTGAAAAAGCGGGTATTCCATTCCAACGCCAAGCTTCATCGCGTTCTACAGGAACAGATACCGATGCTTTCGCATACTCTAATGGAGGCGTTCCTTCGGCATTAATCTCCTTGCCTTTGCGTTATATGCACACTACCGTGGAAATGGTACACAAAGAAGATGTTGACAATGTGATCAGCCTGATTTACGAAAGTTTATTGTCCATTAAAGATGGACAGGATTTTAGAGAATTCTCAAAAATCTAATCAAAATACAAGAGGCCTGAAAATTATTCAGGCCTTTTTCATATCCAGTCATTATCCATTATAATCGACAAAAAACATTTCTATGTGTCTATGTGGTTAATTAATTAAAGAAAAAATACAAACACATAGACACATAGTATAACAAACTGTCGTGGTTTATCATTCCTTATTTAAAAAAATATTTGAATTTATGTATTCAACTACGTAGTTTTGTACATTATGAATGTAACCATTGTTCCAATCTACAATAATGACAGCGAGGCTGTGATTAATATCATTTTACCGATACAACAAAATGAGTTCAACATCGCTATCGGAATCAAAGACCAGCAAGACCTTTTAACCATCGAGGAATTCTACCATCATGGTGGAGGTCATTTTTGGGGTGCTAAAATTGACGGAGAATTAGTAGGAACCATAGGACTGATCAAATGCAGTGATGATTTTGGAGCCATCAGAAAGATGTTTGTGAAGAAAGAATACAGAGGCAAAGAATATGGCATTGCCCAGCTTTTATTGGAGACTTTAATAACCTATAGCAAAGAAATTGGCTTAAAAAGCCTATACTTGGGAACAAAAGACGTTTTACAGGCGGCGTTGCGTTTTTACGAAAAAAATGGCTTCTCACCTATCGAGAAAAGCGAATTACCAAAAGCTTTCCCAATTATGCCTGTAGACAATGTCTTTTGTCGTTTATCATTCTAATAGGTAAAAAATGAATATTATCAATAATGTAGGTGCCCTAGCTTTGTCAACTCGTTTACAAGTATTGAGTGAACAGTTACGTAAAGATGGTGCCTTATTATACAAGGAATACGATATCAATTTTGAGCCTAAATGGTTTCCTGTGATTTACACGCTTCATCAGAAAAAGGCATTAAGTGTAGTCGAAATCGCAATGGAAATTGGCTATAGCCATCCATCAACCATTAGTTTGTTAAAGGAACTAGAAAAAGAAAAAATTGTTCAGTCCAAAAAGGACAAAGCCGATGAACGAAAACGGATCATTTCTTTAAGCGCAAAAGGCGAAGAGCTGATCATAAAAATGCTCCCTGTTTGGTCTATCATTAACAGCGCGCTGGAAGAAATCATCGATAACGAGAACAACCTATTGAAAGCCATTAACGAAGCCGAAGAGAAAATCAAAAGGTCAAGTTTCTTTCAACGGGCACTGATCATAAAAGAAAAAACAGGGTTAAAATAATTGGTGCGGATGGTTGTTTATTGATAGAAACTACCATCTCCCCTACGCATCATCGGTCTACCGTTACGGTTTCTTGCTCCTGTCCATTTCTGTAAACGTACGTTAGCCCTCAACATGAAATATCGGCTCAAGGCATTGGTACGGGTTTCTGTCTTCACCAAATCCGTCACATTCAGGTTTACAAAATTATTCTGCTTCAAAAGGTCAAAAGCTTGGAACGTAATAGATGCCCTACGCTTCCAAAATTCCTTCTGTACATAGGCATTAATCACCAATGGATTACTGGTGATATTGGCATCAATTCCACTTACAAAATTTTTACTGGCACTGTAACCAAAAATCAGCGATTGCCACATGTAAAAACGACCATCTACATTAAATGCCAAAGTTTTAGTATTCACCCTATTTGTACTAATGGTGTTTTCAGATTTGGTAATGTTATATGATACATTAGGATTTACTTCTAACCATTCATTCGGGTTGATACGAGGACCAAAACGTTCGGTAACATTCCAAGTACTGGTAATGCTTTCCAAATTGTTACTCATAGAAACGCTATGATTGTAGTTGACATTTCCACTTAAAGACAGGTTATACTTACGGTTATTCAATTGCTTACTCACCGAATAATTACCGCCAACCCGATAACTACCATTCTTATTTACATAGCGAGTTTCGTTGCGCAACAATTGGTTATTGTTATTGAAAATTTGCACCATATTGCTCACCACAGAATTGTCGATAAAAGTTGCATTTAAATTAACGGAGTAATTGAGCTTTTGATTGGCGATATAATTGTTATAATTCGTATTAATGGAATGGTTAAAAGTAACTTTCAAATCTGGGTTACCGACAATGGTATTTTGTGGATTTGAGACATCCCTGACAGGTTGTATCTGGTCGAACGTAGGTTCTTTTGCATTACCAGAGTAATTGATTTGTATGCTATGGGTACGTGACCAAGCGTATTGAAATCTGGCAATAGGAATCAAATTAAAGCTATTGCGATTGGTGGTGGTTCCCAAACTCACTTTTGTACCACTTAACACCGCAGGCACTCCAGTAATCCCTACAGAAAATCGCACCTTTGAGGTGTTTGATAAACCATAACGGTAATTCAAAGCAATCCGAGCTTGCGTGAAAGAATAATCGTAGATGTTGCTCAGAGAATCTACCACTTGCTTATTATCCAAGGCATCGATATTGCTCGTAATTGCCCTGTTATCATACCCATTGTAGATGAGCTGTCCGTTAAATTCCAATTGACTATTTGCAGCCAATGGTTCTACATAAGTTAAACTTCCACGATAATTATTAGTGAGGTTTCTTCGCTCTATTAATCGGTGTACCAAAGAATCGAGTACATTAATATCATCCTTGTAGAACTTCGTATTTCGTTCTTGATCTGATTCCTGATCAGAGGTGTTAAAGCTAAATTGAGCAGAGAAATTTCTGCGAGGCTTATTAAAAATATGCTGGTAGAATACGGTTGCACCTATATTTGGTCTGGTGTTTTTACCAGAGCTATTACCTAACTGGTTTTGGGTAATTAAAGCACCTGATTGTCCGATGTTGGATAGGCTACTATTAGTGGTAGAAGAATAGCTGATTTCGGGTGTAACCCTTAAAAAGTTATTGCTGTCGATATTTGCTTCCAGCTCGAAATTAAAATTATGGCCTTTGGTTTTATTATCCCTCTCGCTTTCGTTGGTAGAGAAAATGGTTCCGTTGGTACTGTATATTTCAGATAAACTACTGTTCAACGAATTTACATTGCTGAAGTTATAACGGTAGTTGGTATTGATCTGTATCTTTTTACCGATTTGGTCTCTGTAAGAAAATGCCGAAGAACCTGTATTGGTAGTACCGCCACTTCCGCCAGAAGAATTTCCGTTATTGCCGCCTGATCCACCATTAGCTCCACCACGACCGCCACCTGTACTCCCCCCGTTTCCTCGTCCACCGCCACCGCCGTTACTTGGCGCAGTGTCGCCGCCCATTGTACCCGTATTTGCTACACCATTTACGGTATTGTTTAACCGTAGGTTTACGGCAATATTCTGATTTCCGTTAAGCCTTGTTCCAAATACCGAACTCTCATAACGTTCATTACTCCCGCCGCCAGCGGTAATATTCGCGGAGTTACCTACCGACTTATCGCTGCGAGTAACAATATTTAATATCTTCTCGGGATCTCCGTCTTTAATGCCTGTTCTGGCTGCTTGATCACCATAATCATCTACAATCTGTATCTTATCTACAATTTCAGCAGGTAAATTTTGTATGGCGGTGCTGATCTCGCCACCAGCATAAACCTTTCCGTTAATTTTCGCTTTGGTTACATTGTTTCCCTGATGGATCAAACTACCATCTGTCCCCACTTCCATCCCTTCCATCTTTTTAAGGAGCTCATCAACCGTAGCATTTTCCCTTACAATGTAGTCGCTGGCTTTGTATTCTACCGTATCTGTTTTGTAAGTGATGGATGGCGTTCCGTTAATCACTACTTCATTTAAAGTGTTAGACATGGAACGCAACACAATGGGATCCATCACAATTCTAGGAATGGCATCATTTTGCTTGTATTTATTAATTTGCTGTTTATACCCAAGCATGGTAAAACTCATGGTATAAGTAGCTGATTTTACGTTTTTAAAAACGAAAATTCCGTCTGGATTGGAACTGGTTACTAAAGTATCTTTTTCTGATGTTAATCTGATGGTAACTCCTGGAACACCTAAATCGGTAGTGTCTTTTACGATACCACTAATTTCTCTAACAGCTACTGGGGGCGGCACATTTTTACCTTTAGGCGTATTCTGTGCCTGCGTTTTTAAATTTGTGGCAAGCAATATGGAAAGCAATACCAGCCCGCACAGGTAATTCTTAATATTTCTCATAGCAGATAGCTGTTACTTTTGAAGAACATATTTACCCCAAAAATCAGTCGCTGTCATTAAATCTTGGCGAGCAGCATTCGCATTTCCTCCGCCTCCAAAATTGCCACCTCTGGCATTTCCCCCACCAAAAGCAGGAGCCGCATTAGCTCTCATGGCAAAATTTCCAGTATTTGGCAGCCCGTTTAATTTGATTTGATAAGCAATTTCATTGGTACTACCAGCTACAATTTCCAATAAGGATAGCGGAATAGCGGCTTCGTAAACATAAGCACCGTGTTCATCTATCTTAGCTACGGCCTTAATGCCGTGTTCATTATAAATAGAGATTAAGGTATCAGCAAATTGTTTAAATCCCAAAACCTTGATTTCTTTTACTCCTGCTAATAGGGTTTTCCGTTGGGCTAATGTAATCGAATCTCTTTCTTTTTGGCTTTGTTCCTGTCTTTCCTGTCCAGCTCTTTGCCTATTTTGACTCATATTCCCGCGATTAGCACTTGCTCTTACAATTAATGGATAGATAATCACAAATGCATCCTGTTCTCTCTTTTTACCTTTGTGGTTAACCGTAAATGAAATGCCGCCAGCCATAATCTTGGTAATGGTTTCGCTATCATTTGCTTTAATGGCCAGATAAAGATTTTTATCATCATTAGCAACGGTATATAACAAATTGGTCCGCTTATTCTCTGCTGCAAAAGCATCCCATTCTAGGTTCTTTCCATCTATACGAATAGTACTTGGTGCCAAAACACCTTTAACTTGCACATCAGGCAGCTTTTGGGCACTGGCACCCATACTCAACAAAAGTATAGGCAAAACAGCGTAAAGTAGTTTCATAGTTCTTGGTTTACATTTGTGGTGAATTTACATAGACATCAATAAGTAAAAAAGGATTAAAACCAGCAGACAAAAAAAATCCCCAGTTGCGCTGGGGATCTACACTTTTATATCAGTTACTTGGCCGAAGACTTATAATTTTCAGCCAGCTTTAAGGCATTGTACGCATTAACAATTCCACCACTTACACATAAATCCGAAAAATTAGCACGTACGGTTTCATCTTTATCATTTTTGTATTTCACCTTTCGCACTACTTTGGTCACCGACTTCATGATAATGTCTTTTACATCTACCGCGGTTAACTCTGGGTGATAGCTCAAAATTAAAGCAGCCAAACCAGTAACCACTGGCGCCGCCATACTGGTACCATCAAATTCTTCGTACTTTGAATTAGGAACAGTAGAGTTGATCATA
This sequence comes from Pedobacter sp. ASV17, assembly GCF_016429065.1. Lineage (GTDB taxonomy): Bacteria > Bacteroidota > Bacteroidia > Sphingobacteriales > Sphingobacteriaceae > Pedobacter. The sequence goes on along the minus strand of NZ_JAELTX010000040.1, from coordinate 2,328 downwards.
AAACCTGGTGCAAAAACATCTACATTATGTTTACCATAGTTAGAGAAAGAAGCTTTCAAGTCATCATCATTTTTATAAGCACTAGCCCCCACCTCAATCCAGTTTTTGGCATGCGGAAGTTGGTATTTTGCTGTATCTAAAGGAAGTTTAGCAAATGGATCTTTTTTTGGAGCTGGAGCGGGTCCTCCATTCATTCGATTAGATGTTACCGGCATTGGAGGAAATACACTTACTTGAGGCTTATTTTTCTTTGCATAAGCCTCTGCTTCCGGGCTATCGTAATATTTGTTCGGAAAATTGTCGGTTACATCGTTGTCTTGATTGTCGTTTCCAGCTGCATGAACCAATAGCACTCCTTTTGATTCCGCGTATTTAATGGCTTCATCAACTACTTTTTTATCCCACTTATATCCTTTACCAAAACTCATGTTGATCACTCTCGCCCCGTTATCTACTGCGTATCTAATTCCATTGGCTACATCTTTATCTCTTTCATCTCCCTGTGGAACCACTCTAATGGTCATGATGCTCACATTGTTGGCTACACCTTTAATTCCAATATCGTTACTTCTATTTGCACCAATAATTCCCGAAACGTGGGTACCATGCTCAGCATCTGGACCAATCACATCCGAATTTCCGTAAATACGCTCATTAGAGTTTGCGTAGTCATCACCAACAAGGGCTGCTCGTTCATCATATTTTTCATTTAGGTTATACTTCAGCATCTGTTCAAGTTCCTTATGTCCTTTTTGAATGCTTTCGTAAAACTTCTCTATACTTCCCTCATCTTTAGATCCCTTACGAACAATCTTTTTGATATACTCCTCCAACTCATCATCAGCCTTGTATTTCTCCATATCTTCTAATGAAGGAATTTTCTTCTGATTAACCATCGCTACAGAATCCATTACTTTTTTTATAGCGATATAGATAGGGAATGCAGCACTAGCCTCATCGTATTTCTTTCCAAAATCAGAGACTACTCTTTTATAAAGGGCATATTCTTCCTTCTCGGCACTATCTAATACCGTACTTCTGATCACAGATCTATATTTAGGCTCAAGCTTACGTTTTATTCTCACCAACTCTAAGTTGTCGTAAGCCAAGTTACCATTCTTTGAGCCGATAAAATTCCATCCATGCACATCATCGATATAGCCATTGCCATCATCGTCGATACCGTTTCCTGGGATTTCTTTCGTATTGGTCCAAAGTACATCCTTCAAATCTTCATGCTTAATATCTGTCCCGCCATCAATAACGGCCACTACTATTTTCTGCTTAGGCTTTCTATTTTTTAACAATTCGGTATAAGCTTTCTCGGTACTGATCCCGAAATAGCCATCAGCTGTTAAATCTAAATTGAACCAATTGGGAGGTAATTTGACATTTTTATCCTGGGCATAACCCTGATGAAAAGAAACCAATAACGCAAAAGCGATTATAATTATTCTATAAGCTCTCATTTTAACTCTTTCAGTGTATATCTTAATATACAAAAATAACCATTAAAAGAAGCTACAGTGTGGTTTAGAAAAAAACTTTAACAAAAATTAACAGAAAGAATAGGTATTGATGGTTCTATTTACCGAATACCAGGGATTTGGGAGGGCTTTACAGTCTGGGGAGCTTTGAAGTAACAGATTGGACTCTGTACGTATCCCACTGGTATTTCTTTATCCCATTCTGTAAAATATCAGGCACAAAAAAAGCCCCCGACATTTCTGAAGGGGGCTTGTAAGGATAGGCACCGACCTACTCTCCCACGTGTTACCGCAGTACCATCGGCTCTGGCGGGCTTAACTTCTCTGTTCGGAATGGGAAGAGGTGGACACCGCCGATATAGGCACCTGAAGATTTTTAGTTAAGTACCAGGTTCTAAGTATGAAGTCATACGTTTGACAACGTACCACCTACAACTTATCACTTGCAGCTTAAATGACATATTATTGAAAGAAGTTAGTTGAAGAACAAACAACGTGTGTGCAGCTCTTGAAAGCTTCGGGCTATTAGTACTACTCGACTGTGGTGTCGCCACCTTTACATCTGTAGCCTATCAACGTAGTAGTCTGCTACGACCCTATATGGAATCCTCATCTCGTGGCTAGTTTCGCACTTAGATGCTTTCAGCGCTTATCTATTCCCAGCGTAGCTACTCTGCAATGCCCCTGGCGGAACAACAGATTCACTAGAGGCTAGTCCAACCCGGTCCTCTCGTACTAAGGTCAGCCCCACTCAAGATTCCAACGCCCACAACAGATAGGGACCGAACTGTCTCGCGACGTTCTGAACCCAGCTCGCGTGCCACTTTAATCGGCGAACAGC
>NZ_JAELTX010000391.1 GCF_016429065.1 Pedobacter sp. ASV17 | reverse complement strand
GGCGGACGTGTACCGAACCAATTGAACGATTTTGCCATGATGGTCAAAGCGTTTGCGGCAGAATCTAAAAAACTGGACGCTTACGAATCTGCACTTTACATTGCCCAACATTCGGGCATTTTAAAGGAACTGCACAGCGATGATAGCGTTGAAGGCAGGGCCAGATTTGAAAATATTCAAGAGTTATTAAATGGTATCAAGGAATTTGGCGAACGTGAAGATATTGAAGACCGCAGCTTGGCCATTTTCATGCAAGATGTGGCTTTGTTAACTAATGATGATAAGGATAAGGACAAAGATGCTGATACGGTTTCTTTAATGACCATTCACTCTGCAAAAGGATTAGAATTTAAAAATGTGTTTGTGGTAGGTTTGGAAGAGAATCTTTTCCCCTCGCAAATGTCAGTAAATTCTAGAGCTGAACTGGAAGAAGAGCGTCGTTTATTTTATGTAGCCAT
>NZ_JAELTX010000390.1 GCF_016429065.1 Pedobacter sp. ASV17 | reverse complement strand
AGATGATATCGCCTGCTTTGCTGCTTTCAGCTCCAGACTGCCAAACATGCCGATCAATGCTATTATCCAGCTTTGTTTCCCCAACTATATAGCTTTGAGGTCCCTGGCAATCTTCCCAACAGCCATTATCCTTATGCCAAGGGACCCAGTTCAACGTGCGCTACGCGGTGAAGCTCTCGCAAAGCACAGTTTTTATCGGCCGGAATTGGATTAGAGGCTTTATCATTGTCGAGAAAGTACTTAACGTGATCAGGCGCAATTTGCGAGAGACACATGAAGAGCTTTTGCTGGGCGACACCTGGAAAAGGAGAAGAAGGAAAAGCAGAGATAGCTGGACTGAGGTTAGCTGGTTACCTATACGAGTGACTTATTGAATCTGGGATATATACCATCAGAGGCGCCTGAGAGATTTTTGATACATCCTCCAAAGGATGGGATACAACCCGGTATGGCTGGAAT
>NZ_JAELTX010000389.1 GCF_016429065.1 Pedobacter sp. ASV17 | reverse complement strand
CTCCTCGGGGACAAAGCGCAAGTAATCTTGGTGCATATGCAAGTTGTCACTGGGCTCGAGAGGGCAAAGTTGCTCAACAACCACTCTGTATTTCTTTTTCTCATTCTCCGAGATGGCCGAAAGCGCGAACAGAGTTTAAAGTGATAGGTAACATGGCGCAGGGCCAATTGCAGTGCTAAATTCAGCCAATGTGTTCTCTTTCTTCCTGTGTACGACTCCCTTGCATAGACAGCTTAGGACAATGCGTCTTCCTAACAAAAAGCAGTCAGCCGACCAGAAAGCAACACCCATCGCATCGGCTATAACAGTATCGCTGCTTGCATCATCTAGAGTACCCACGGCCGTAGAATGTAACTTTTCGGGTGGGCGGCAGAAGCAAATTGACGAGGGACTAACAAAAAAGTAAGGAACCCGTGAAAGTAAAAAGCAAAACTGGCCTCGATACGATCATGCAAGGGC
>NZ_JAELTX010000388.1 GCF_016429065.1 Pedobacter sp. ASV17 | reverse complement strand
ATAACAAGGTTTGTGAAATGACTCCCCTCTACACAAATTAGCGTACTAACCTGTGAAAAAAACTTAGTGGCACAATGGACGCCGCGGCCAAGACGGCTGGGGCAAGTGGACAAGACGAAGAAAATGGTACCGCGACGCAGAGCTTGTCGAAGTGGACGCTACCCAGCGCCCGACTGTAACGTCAAAGGACACTGCCTCGCTACACAGCAAATCCGACACTACGTCTCTCAACGTCCCGACGATTGTAGAAGAGACGGTTGGCGACGACGCTAGTCTCAAGACTGCTGACGATGCGGCCTCTGTATACTCTACGTCGTCCAAGTCTTCGTTTTGGCCGCCTATGCTGAGACGGCGCACGACGGATCGCTCTGTTACGGAAAGAGACAAAGACAAAGAATTGACGGTGAATAAGCGACCTAGTGGCGTACATGACCTCGTTCACGATGAGGATACGAGCGG
>NZ_JAELTX010000387.1 GCF_016429065.1 Pedobacter sp. ASV17 | reverse complement strand
TCGTCTCGTGGGCTCGGAGATGTGTATAAGAGACAGGAATAAGCAATGATACATACTTTGCGGTTTCCGTCAGTTCTTCCACCTTACAACTACGGGTTGTCTTATAAGTGCGCTTAGTCCTGCTTCGTGAGCCATGTCTCGCACCGAAACTGAATCCGACGCAACCAGCAGTGTAGCAGCGACTCCTGGCCCGGCAAACATTGAACGTCTACCACTGAAAGCGGATCAGACGCTGCCAGTTAGGTCATTGTCAGTCAAAAGCAGTCTCAGCGCCAGCAAGAATGGTGGGAATGGCGCACCGTTTACGCCTCAGCGACCAGACTAGGCATCCAGCTCGTCACAAGACGCCATCGACGATGCGCGCGAGCGGGAACACCCGCTCCCAATAACCAGGGCGAAAGGAGTCATGGTTATCGTAACGCTTGCTGGAATTAGTTTCTTGAATACAATGGGCTCTGG
>NZ_JAELTX010000386.1 GCF_016429065.1 Pedobacter sp. ASV17 | reverse complement strand
GTCGCAAAGAACGAATGTATTCGACACCATTGGGAATGCAGATACCTCCACAGCTGCCCATAATTAATACACACCGATGGAGGAGCGTTATGCACTCTACGGCCTGGCAAGTCATTTACGGAAAACGTGACGTCGCAGACTAGGGTTACCAATGTCCTCGTCTGGACCGCCGTTCTAAAGATCACGGGTCCAAGTCCTTTTTCTGGCCTGTGAGCTCATACCAATTTTTACGATAGTGCGTCTGCTAACAATTCACGCCAGGCTGGCATGGATGATCCCCGCCTTTCGGCTGAGCTCTTTCAATGCTTGCCAGAATGGCTGGGCAGTGGCAACATCAAACCCAATGAGACAAAGGTCAATGAGGGTGACTAGATGATGTCACCAAAGGTTTCCAAGAATATCGCAATGGCAAGATTTCGGGCTACAAGATAGTATACAAGCTTTAACTTGCTCTTCGCAT
>NZ_JAELTX010000385.1 GCF_016429065.1 Pedobacter sp. ASV17 | reverse complement strand
GATTCATACCTAGCCGCTCTGGCCAAGATTTGCAGGCTAGCTATAGTTTGCTGCATGAAGACGGATCACCAGCCACACCGTCGAAACAGAAGAAGCGAACGCCGCATGGCGAGCTTCATTTTCAGAAGAGTATGTTCTGCAGCTTAAGTGCACCCTGTTACGGCTCTTGTTTCTAATGTTCCTACAGCCGAGGAAGCCAATCGCACCTTTTCGACTCTCCTGAGGGCGGAAATGTTCGAAACGTCTGTCCCTCAAGCTACGGGTCCGGCGCTATCGCCGGATAGCACGCTTCCTACATCGTCACGAATTAATCCTGCCGACGGGACCCGGTCCCATACACCGCCGAACGCCGGCTCGAACGTTTCCCTGCCGTCTTCACTCACGCCATCCACGCCTCACAAGAACCTCTTTTCATACATGTCCCCTCGCCACCATAGCCATGTTGCTGGCCATCCTACGC
>NZ_JAELTX010000384.1 GCF_016429065.1 Pedobacter sp. ASV17 | reverse complement strand
GTATAATAAACACAAGGTCCTGTAGGTATGCTTCGGTGAAGCTTCAAATCAACGAATAGTCGTGGAAACCGTTCCTTCAGCGGCGCCAAGAAATCGCAATTCAAGCCTGCAAATGAGCAGTCTGTAGTCAAATAAATTGACCGAATAATAATCAATTAAGCGCGTGTTGACAGCTAGCGGTTTCTGTACTTTTGCAACACACCGCACGGACACGACTTGCAGTACCGAGTACCTGTACTCGAAGCACAGCAAATCTTTGGGAACAGCACGCTTTTACGTCGTAGTGAGTGAAAAGCAGGGGTGGGATGTTTTGGTACGAAAGTTTGTGGCTCTGCGAGCGTTCCTGGTGGCGCTACCTTAGGTAGCGCGTCTTGTTCCTGGCACTAAACCGTTTACGGAAAATCCCCCTGTTTGTACGCCGTATCTTACGAGCACATCACTGGTCGAGAAAATTTGTGTAC
>NZ_JAELTX010000383.1 GCF_016429065.1 Pedobacter sp. ASV17 | reverse complement strand
GTTATAATGCGGCCAGCTATAATATGTATTGCCGCAACCCGATATTTGAATCTCCATACCCCATGATGCGCTGATGACGAGCATTCGGCCGATGCGTTCAGTTTTCTTCTGCACACTGTCCTCTTGTTCGTACTGGACTAGGCGAAGCAATTAAATTGACAGCCCCCTTATCGTATGTTGACGACAAGTCGCAACAAAAAACTCCACTGCCCAACTCTATTGTGCACGATACAGACGCTACTATGTAGGATTGTGGGGGCCGAAACAATAGCGGTAATTGAATCGGCCTAATCAAACAAAAGCGGTAATTGAATCGGCCCAATCAAAGCAGCGTGGAATACACATGGCTCGTTGGGTCCAAACCGGGTTACCGCCAGACAAGTAAAGATGTTCTGTATAATTCTCCCAGAGTCCCATTTAAGCTTCGCGCAGATACACGAGATAGGCTAAAGAAGTGTAAA
>NZ_JAELTX010000003.1 GCF_016429065.1 Pedobacter sp. ASV17 | reverse complement strand
AAGAAGCTCGTTAAATCGGTTGGCAAGGTGTTATTCTCGTCGGTAAGGTATTTAACCGAAGTAATCAATTTCAATTTTTGATCTACCGAACTGTGGTTTAAGGCCAAGTTTAAAGCACCTTTAGTATAGCCCAAATCGTTAGGAAGTACGGTTTTCTCATTTCTAAAGGTTCCACCAATTAAAAAACTGGTTTGCTCGGTACCACCCCTTACCGAAGTACTGATTTCGGTTAATGGTGCCGAATTGCCAATCAATTTATCCAACCATTTTTGGTCAACGCTTTGGTCCCACACCAATAAATCGGGAGCGTTAGTCGTCGTTGGAGTAATGTTATCGTTCGCAAAAGCTTCTTTACGTAGTTGTAAATAATCGGCAGTGCTCAACATTTTAACTGGATTATTGGTTTTAGATACACCCGTGTATGCATTTACACTGAATTGTACTTTGCCTGCTTTTCCTTTTTTGGTAGTGATGAGGATAACACCATTGGCGGCTCTTGAACCGTAGATGGCCGTTGCATCGGCATCTTTCAAAATGTCAATTTGCTCAATATCTGCTGGGTTAATGCTATTTAAAGGACTTTGGTTACCATTAGCTCCCGTGTATTGGCTTAGGGAAGTAGAAATAAAAGGCACGCCATCTACAATGTATAAAGGATCTAATCCCGCACCAATAGAGTTTTCGCCACGCAGCCTTACTTTATAGCCAGAACCTGGATAACCTGTTACGGCCGAAATATCTAAACCTGCTACCTGCCCTTGCAAAGCAGCCAAAGGATCATTTACTGGTCGTAAACCAATATCTTTTGCACTAATGGTACTTACCGAACCTGTGTTGGCTCTTTTGGTGGTGGTACCATAACCCACTACTACCACGGCATCTAAAGTACCTACATCTGGTTTTAAGGAAACATTCAACTCGGTTTTGCCAGCGCGTTGTTCTACAGGGGTATAACCGATAAAACTGATTACCAAAACATCATTTGGTTCGGCACTAATGGTAAAGCGACCGCTCTCGTTAGTTACCACGCCATTGTTGGTCCCTTTAATTTTTACGGAAGCACCTGGAATAGGCTGTCCGTTTTCATCAGTTACCCTACCGCTAATTTGTTGCTGTTGCGCAGGCTGGTTTAAGGTTTTCGCTTCTTGGATCAATATGCTATTATTTACCTGTCTGTAAGTCAATCCTGTACCCGCCAATAATTCATCTAAAGTTTGGGCTACAGTTCTGTTGGTTTCGCTCAGGTTCAGGTTTTTAACACTTGCTATTTCCGCTTTACGGTAGGCAAATCTAAAGTCTGTTTGTCGTTCTATTTTGCTGAGTGCGGTTTGCAGGCTGGCATTGTTAAGCCCTACCACAATCACATCAGAAAGACGCTGTCCATACACCCACGATGCTTTTAGAGATGTAATGGTGAGCAGCGCAGTGATTAATATTAAGGTATTTACCCTCATAAGAAAGACTAGTTTTTTGAAAAATATAGGAGTACAGCACTCCCTTACGCGGTTTGCAAATGGCGTAGAATTATAATACATTGCGTTGGTTTTAGTAGTTAGAAAAAATTGATTAAGACCATTTGATAAGTCCTGGTGGCCGCCAGGGCTTATTTTTTATCTTCTCTAGTGGTTTAAGGTGGCGAGTGTAGGTATTTCATTTGTTGGTTTAGGTTAATAAAATTAATTACAGCCTGCTCCGCTGAGGGTCAGGGTTTGTTGGGTGTTAACTGTTAGTTTGGTGTTGGTAATATCGCCGATGACGTTAAGCATCTGCGTAAGTTCGTTGCGTTCTAAAAAGGCCGCCGTAAATTTGCACTGGCGTAATGCTGGATTATCAAAATGTACCTTCAATTGGTAGCGCTTGGCTAGCATATTGGCGGCTTCTTCCAAGGTCACGTCATCCATAATCAAATCATCCGCTTTCCAAGCAATGGCTACCTTAGGATCGATATGGTCTTGTTTCAACAATGGCTGCACCTCATTGGCTTTCCATGATAGTTGTTGGTTTTGGGTAAGTAAGCCCAGGGTTTGCCCCTCTTTTTGCACTTTTACCTTTCCACGGGTGACGGTGACGGTAATCTGCGATTGATCAGCAGAGGATTTGATGTTAAAGGCGGTGCCCAATACGGTGACGGTGAGTTTTCCTGTGCTGATCACAAAAGGCTGTGCTTCTTCATGTTTTACGTCAAAATAAGCTTCGCCCACTAGGGTTACTTTTCTTTCTTTAAGGCCTTCAAAACTATCGGGATAATCAATGCTACTGTTGCTGTTCAATTGTACCGAGGTGCCATCAGGCAGTTTTACCCATTTTTTACCTGTTTTGGCAAGGGGCTTACTTTGTACCTTTTTGATAGTTAATTCTTGAGATTTTGGTGAGAGTTTGCTGGAGCGTTGCAACCATAGGCCCACACTGGCTACCAATAAAATGGCGGCAGCACTATAGGCCCACCAGCGCTTGTTTGATGTTGGCTTTAGATGGCCTGCTTTACGAATGCCCTGATAGATTTTGGCTTTGTGTGCCTCGCTCAAGTTGCTTTCGAAATGGTTTTCCTGCTCGGCAAGTTCCATTGCTGCCAACCATTCACTATCATGATGGCCATCCTTAATCAAACTAATCACCTGCTCAATTTCCGATTTGCTACACTGATTAAGTATATATTTTAGGAAGAGTTGTGTAATGGTGTTGTTCACTGTGTTTGAGGTTATTTAAAGTAATACACTTTAAGCGCCTCTTACATTGACAACGTTTTAAGAAAAAAATAAAAAAAAGCTAAAGAGCAGGGCACCACTTTTAGCTAAGTATGCTTTAATATGCTTTAAAGCCCTCACCATCTGCGTGTTTACAGTGCTGTACTTAATACCCAGTTTGTTAGCGGTTTGTTGGTACGAGTGTCCTTCTTGATGGCACAGGTCGTAAATAATGCGTCGTTTTTCGGGCATTTGCGATACCGCAAGTTGTATAATGGCCGCGGTTTGTTTCTCTGCCACTAATGCTTCGGTATTTTGGCTAAGGTCAACGGCCGATTGGGTAATTTCTTCAGTCAGGCCCTGCTCCTTCGCCACCCTTCTCAACGCGTTTAGAGACTTGTTGCGGGCAATGGCAAACAAATAAGGCTTAAGTGGTTTGTTGGGATCAAGTAAATCTGCTGCAGTCCATAGTTTAATGAACACCTCTTGCACCACATCGTCCGTTAATGGTGTTGATTTTAGGATACTGAGGACGTAGGCATAAACTTGATTGACGTGCGATTCGTACAATACGGCAAAAGCCGACTGGTCTTTAGCTTTCAGTCGGGCAATAAGCTCTGGTAATTGTTGGTGTACGAATCGCATACTCTACAAATTTAGTAGATTATTCTTAAAAGAAGTTAATGTAGTGAATTTTAGTTAAAAATAGGGAGCATTTAACTTTAGCAAGCAAATTTTGACAATTGCTAGGTATTGGTAAGGGTTAAGTGCTGAATGACAAAGCGGCCAATCTGAACTGTTTTAACGAGATATTCAAAGGCCTCTCCGCTCCAGAAAAGTGGACACAGGTGTAGTCGAGATGATGTACTAGGAAGCTTCAACCAATAAATACTCGAAAGCGTAGCATTAAAGCACTTAATTAAGCCATCAAAAAATATTACAAAGTAATCTGATAAATCCTCGATTCCTCTTCCCAAGGATGATACCCCTGTCCTACATAACGAAAACCATATTTTTCATAATACCCAACATGATCAGTACAAAGGTTAAGATACTTAAAACCAAAAGCTTTGGCATCTGCTTTAGCTTGCGCTATTAAAAGTTTACCATAAGCATTACCTCTATGCTTTTCATCAATAAATACCGCACAAAGCCAAGGGTAAAGGTCCATTCTACTGATAAAATCATTAGTGACTAACCCTGCACAACCAATAACATCGTCGCCTTTTTGTAACAGATACCACTGTGGCAAAGCTTGTTCCGCTTCCAAACAGTTGGCAATACAGTTTTCATAAATAATAGGCGATACTTCTGGCCAAGCTTGTTGTAAATAACTGATGGCTTTGTCTCGATAGTCTTTATCTTTTCTAATTGATATGATTTTCATTTGAATTGTTTGTCATTTTCTTCCACTTCCTAATCCTTCCTCTAGCATTCGCGTAAGGCGAAGAGGTATTGAATTGGATCATTCTACCTAAAGTCCATTTACCATACCATGCTATATTGTAAAGTTCTTCATTAGATTTTTTTGCAATCATGGCTCGCAAGTCAGCTACCGTTTGATCCAGTAATTGCTGTAGGGTATCGAAATCTTCGTGCTCGTAGTCAGCATAAAACTTTTTAGCCAATTTGCCTAGCTGGTTCCATTGGTAATCTGTTTCGGGGAAATCCACTGGCAATCCTTGTGCCGTTTTATCCACCCATTTTAATACAAGTTGTCCCCAACCAATCAGGTAAGACAGTAGGTTGTTTACACTCATGAGGGCATCTTTGGCATGTCCTTGCAGTTCTTTGCGTCTCGCGCTTTCAGATGTAATGGAAAGCAGTTCGCTTCGAAGTTTATCATAATTGGTTTGAATGGCAGCTTGCAATTCGGCTTTATCTTGAGGTACAGCCATGGTTTTTCTTTTAAGGTGCTGCAAAGCTAAGGTTTATTGCAGGATTAAAATGTGATGATGGGCATATTCTAATCAATGAGATCATTTGAGAATTAGATAAGTCAATTAGCGAATAACTAATGGGCAATTTTCAGTAGTCAAATGATCCGATACTCGAAGAACGTCAGCTTCACTCTGTATGACGGAATAGGAACGGAAGAATGAACCAATCCCGAAGTATCGGGACAAGTTCCCGAAGGGTCAGGACTAATCCCTAACCACTAATTCCTAATCCCTAACCACTAGTTCCTAACCACTATAAAGTCAACCCAATGCACTACCATTACCAAATGCAGGATTGGCCTTATTGGATTCCGAGGCAATGGGCAGTGAAATTGTTGCAAGAAGGAACGGATAGCAAACAGCAAGAAATTAGGCAGTCTGTGCAGGGGCTACAGCGAAAGGAAAGACCTTCTGATTTCGCAATCACAATTTCGCCAGACCAGTGCAAGGAAGGCAATACAGCCTTGATCTTTTGCTTCGTTTTGTATCAAGACAAAATGAAGATGCCCTTCGGCATAGAGAAACCAATTAATGAGATCATTTGAGAATGCGACAATGAGCTAATTAGCAGGTTTATCATTTAAAAATACTCATTTTGTCATCGTAAATAGGGCTCTGAATGTTTAAAAAATTCAAGACACTATGAAATACATAGTTCTGAGTCAATGCTTTATTAGACTTGAGCTGTTTTGAACTATTATCTGAAAACCAAACTATAAAAGGAATCTCATATTGTTCCTTAGGAGCAAAACTGATAGGTACTCCATGCATGTACAGATTTTTTTCTCCCAAAGATTCACCGTGGTCTGACACAAAAAGCATGGCGCTTTTGTATTCTTTTAATTGTTTCAGATCTTCAATCAGTTGATGAAGAATATAATCGGTGTAAACAATGGTATTGTCATAAGCATTAATCAATTCTTCTTTGGAGCAGTTAGACAATTCAACACTGTTGCATACAGGTTTAAAGGTTTCAAATTGTGATGGATACTTTTTGCTATATGTTGGACCATGGCTTGTGCTTGTATGCAGCACAATCAATACTTTATTCTTTTTACTGGCCAGTATCTGCTCTTTTAATCCAGTTAAAAGCACTTCATCATAATTACAGCCCTCGCCTTTGCAATTCTTACTTAAAGCTTCTTGGGTTTGATATTCTTTGATATGAACGGGAGGTTCTCCCCAGTTTGTGGTTCTCCAAATCACTTCTACATTGTTTCTGTATAAATAATTAGGCAAAATTTCATATAAGTCATCGGTATTCGTATGCTCTAAAATACATTTTACACCTGCGGTGGTATATGTGGCACAAGATGTCGCATTAAAATGAAATAAATTAGGTGTTTGTGAAAGCAACGGATTCGTATTTTTCTGGTAGCCATACAAAGAAAAGTTCTCGCTCCTAGCCGACTCTCCTATAACCAAGACTACAACAGACTTTTCATTATCTTTAATAGTGGCGTTTGGCAACAAAATCTCTTTTTCATTTTTTTGACTTTTGTGGATATAAAAACGTGACGTATTAACAACATAAGACCATGGCATTGCCAATCCCCCTAATTGTTTTGAATTTTTATCAATCCACAGCCAGTTGCTGGCGTTGGCAAATACCAAAACAGCTACAAACAACAGCGTCAATGAAGAAGTTAAAAAAAACTGCTTTAACGTTACATTTATGATTTTGGCTTTAGCAATGTAGATACTGGGAATGATACCGAGCACCACTATATACAGAACTAACTTTATAGAAAAAAAGCTGCTAGATTCCTGGTAATTGGTGTTGAGCACATTGCCAATCATAGTTTCATCTACGATAACACCATAAGTATTTACAAAATAAACTGCAACTGCGCTCAGGATAAAAAACAAGACCAATAAAGATTTTCCACCAATCCGAGACAAAGAAAATATCAGGTAAAAAACAAAAGCGTTTACAACCAACATGAGGATGATCAGGCTAATGATCAGCACAATACCGCTCAAACTTTTATAATCAATATGATTAAAGACATAGGCATAAAACGGAAAATGAAAAAATAAAAAATTCAGAAAACTCATCAATAAAACAAAATGAGTTATCCTTAATTCAGTTTTTAGTATAGCCTTTAGCATAGACATTAATAACTTTAAATAGTGTAACCATCAAACTTGCCAATGAAAGATAAAATATGATCAAATTTTCATTAATGATTTTGTTGATTACGCAAATAGAACAAACCAGAAAAAACAAAATAATAATTGGATAGTACTTTTTATCACCGATCCAAGCCCAAATTGGATATTTTCGGCTGATAAAAATACCCATAAGCCCCGAAATATAGCCTATAATACAGCCTACTGTAACATCGAGCGGATAATGCGCCCCGATACCTACCCTAGTAAACGCAAGGATCAGGCCTACAGCAATTATAAAAAAGGACCATAAAACCTTATGCCTCGGCTTTTGTGGCATCAATGAGAAAAGTAACACTGCAAGTATCGTAAAAATTGTAATCGAATGTCCCGAAGGCAAACTGTTACGCCCAGTCAATATTTTTCCGACGATCACAAAATCATGATGATCTAAAACTACAGCAGGCCTCGGCACTGCAAATATATACTTTAAAAACTGTGAAAATGCACAAGAAACCAGCAAGGCCGATATTAAAGACTCCCATATTTTAGGGGCAAACAGAATAAAAATGCCCAAAAACGATAAAAAAATTGATGCATCTCCTAATTGAGTAAGGTTATATTGCAGTTGGGGATATTGGCCCAGATGATGGTTAATGAAAAAGAAGCTGTTTTTTTGAATTTGTATATATTGATTAATGCATAAAGCACCCCTACTATAAAGAAATACGGCAATTACAGCTAACAAAATGATGGGTAAAATAAATAAAGATGGCTTGAGCTTTGAATAGTTTTTTAAAATATTTATCTCCATTATTTGTTTGTGCTGATAAGTTTATGCTTTAATTTGGTTGGCTCAGATGATTGAAGGGCTAATGCTATTCCACCATCAAGCAGAAAATATTGTGACAGGGACACAAGAAGGTTCATTTAAGGGATATCCCATATTTTGTATTAAAAGAAACAAATTACTGTATCAATTTTGTAGTAATTCTGAACTTACTAACATAGTAAAAAGTATGCGTTTTATTTTAAGAAACACCTCTTATATTTCAACATTAAAATTTATCTGTTTTTATTTGAACGATAACTAGTTGTTATTCAGCATTCGCTATTGTCTACAGAAATCAAACCTCTCAACAAACGATGCTCGCATTGTGAACGCTAAGAAGACTTCTCGTTTTTCATAAGAAGTGAATTTGGGTATCAACTTATTTCAGGACCTGACATTTTCAAAAGAAAAGCCTTCGCTATACACGAAGGCTTTTCTTTTTTTGACGCCACGGGCGGATTCGAACCGCCGTAAAAGGTTTTGCAGACCTGTACCTCTCCACTCGGCCACATGGCTATAGTTAAACGGAGTGTTGGTACAAAGATAAAAAATAAATACGACTAAATTAGTAGTCTTTTTTTATTTTTTGTTTTTGGAAACTATTGGCTAGGAATTAGTGAAACAATAGGCGGAGAAATGGTAGCAAAAAGGAACATATAATAAACTAAAGTTCTCTCCCAAACAATCGGAACGGGTGCTCCCGAAATTTCTGGATCGAGATGAAGATCTATGAATGGAAGAATAAACCAGCTCCTAAATAAAAACTCCCCGCAGGTTTACCTACGAGGAGTTTTTATTTTAAGCGAATGCCTATTATTTACTTACAGCAGTTGCTTTATCAATTAAGAATGCCAATGAAGCTCTGTGTGCTTTAGTTTGCTCATCAGTGCTCGTAGCGGTTGCCAACTGACCTTTGATTTTTTGCAAGGTAGATAGTGCAGCAGCTTTACTTGAATTATCATAACCAGCTGGAGCAGCAACAATCGCAGCAGCAGCTTTAACATATTCTGTTTGTAAGTTCTGACGATACAAGTTTACGTTGCCTTTCAAATCAGCAGCGAAGATATCATCAGTCAAGTCGTTCAATACGCTTGCCACTGAGTAAGTATTGCCATACAAACCACTGTTGTTAATTCTGCTTAATGTGCTAGGGTGTAACAACTGTGCCAAAGTGCTTAATTGCAATCCTAAGAAAGTGCTTTGCGGTTTGATGTCCTCATTATTACCAAAGAAACCAAATCCTCTACGTTGGATTTGTAAATAAGGGAATAAAGCCTTATCAGCATCAAAAGCATTAGGTGCAAATACATAAGTACTTAATAATGCCAGTGCTTTCTTTTGGTATGCCTCTGGTACTGGTGTAAAAGGCGCCGTAGTGGTTTCTTGTCCCACAAAGCTACGATCTACATATACCCCACCAATGTAACGGCTCAAAGCGGCAGCCATACTTGCACGCTGGCCATTCAATTGTTGATATTTGCTACGTAGGTTTTGGTAACTTTCACCAGGTTTTGCAAATCTTTCTTTCAATTTTGGGATCATGCTATTGATCAATTTGAAACGATCTTCGCCATAGGTTACCATGTCATTGGTTTGGTCGTTTACGTTTACCCTTGGATCAATACCACCACCTGGACTACGCATATCATCTGCATCGTTACCAAAAGCCAATTGAGGATCTGTGCTTCTGCTCAAGATTTTATTTAAACCAGCAGCTTCGTCTTTCTCGTCAAATGGTGTATAACCATATTCTATCGCCCATAAATCGTAAGGACCTGCTTTGGTGGTATAATAATCACCTTGCTTGCTACGATCGCTGCTTACGTTAATGGCTGGATAATCCATTACAGAACCTTGTAAACCAATTTTACGGGTTAAGGCCTTATCGTTCATTTGAGCTGGGCTCAGCATTTGACTAGCTTTCATGTTGTGGTTTAGGCCCAAAGTGTGGCCCATTTCATGCATGATCAAATAGTACAAGAATTGCTTGTGCATTTCTTTAACAGTTGCTGCCCTAGCAGCTTCAGATACATTTGCATCTAACACTTCAATTGCTGCTAAACCAGTTTGATATTGCATGCTTAATTCCTGCGCCAATGAACAGAAAGCCATGTGGTTTTTACCGTTATGGTTATGTGCTCCTTGCTGCGTTTCGGTCAACGCTTGTACTGGATTTTCCCAAGGCAAGTTCATGGCCATAGATGGTCCACCGTTGTACAATTCATCTTGTACAGCAGTACCTGCACCCGATTTCCATTCAACCGTAATATCAGCACCTAAAATCTGTCCCGTTAGAGGGTTAAAAAAACTTGGACCAATAGCACCATAAGATGGATAAGCAGAAGATACCCAACGAATAACGTTGTATGAAATATCAGAAGGATCCCAAGTTGCGTCATCTGGCATTTGTTTCATGACTACCGCATTTTTGAAACCCGCTTTTTCAAAAGCTTCATTCCATTTCTCGCCAGCTTCTTTAATGATTGAACGGTATTCAACAGGAGTGGTATTCTCAATCCAAAAAACAATTGGTTCTACCGGCTCACTTAATTTTGCATTAGGATTTTTCTTTTTCAAATACCAACGACTAATGAAATCCTTATATGGAGTAGCAGCTACAGAAGTTAGATTATCTACCTCTGCGCCAAAATAACCCACTCTAGGATCATCTTTACGAGGTCTAAAATCATTTTGCGGAACTTCTAGGAAAGAGTGTTGCATTTTAATACGAACATATCTCGCGTCGGTAATGTCTTTACCACCACCATTAAATGGCATCGGATTATCATAGGCAAGGTCTACTACCACATCGGTATTGCCATTAAAAGATTTTACGGTTTGGTATTTTGATTTAGCAGCATTTAAACTACCCAATACAAACATTGCACCAGGAGGCACTCCAGGAGGCGTTGTTGGTTTAACTGGGTCAAGTTTATCGCCTAAAAACAAACCATCTACAGCAATGAGGTAACCACCATCATCCTTTGCACTAAATTTGTCGACAAAAAATACCGCATCAGATACGTCGACATTAGCCGCTTTACTTACTGGATTTGAAGGATCGTAATAAAATGCCGTATTTTTTTCTAAAAACTCAATCTTGTCATCAACCTGTTTAATATTAAACAATTTGGTTTGTCTGATCATGTTTTGGTTTAAGAACAATCTGGTTGGGCCTCCCATCGAAAAACTCTGATAGATATAATCTTTGTTCAGTTGATCTTTCTTTACGTACAATTGTAAGCTGCCTGTAACGGTATCTCTGTAGAGGGTGAATAGGCCGTCAATTTTTTTGCTTGATTTGGTTTTGTCTGCAACTGTTGGTTTTGGAGGAGTTACGGGTGCCGTTACTTTCTTTGTGGTGTCAGCTGGCTTGTCAGCCTTTTTTGTTTCCTGAGCATTAGCGGTGAGCGTAAATAGTGCCGCTGCAGGAATCAACCATAAATGTTTCTTCATACTAAGTTAGTTAATGGTGAATTGATTGCGTGGTTAGAATGGTCTAATTCTTCCCTTTTTTGATTTGTGGCAAGATAATTAATTAGTCTCAAATATTAAATATCTAGCTGTTCATTAGACGAGGTAAAAAAGCGAATGTTAAAGGTTAATGAGATGATTTGATGATGCGATAATCAGCTAATTTGATCATAGGATGATGTTGAGAATGGGTAAACCTCTAGCAAATATCCCAAAGGGT
This sequence comes from Pedobacter sp. ASV17, assembly GCF_016429065.1. Taxonomy (GTDB): domain Bacteria; phylum Bacteroidota; class Bacteroidia; order Sphingobacteriales; family Sphingobacteriaceae; genus Pedobacter. The sequence goes on along the minus strand of NZ_JAELTX010000003.1, from coordinate 88,577 downwards.
AGAGACTAATCCCTAGCCACTAGTTCCTAGTTCCTAAAAAACGGGTTTTAGGCTACGCTAAATGACAAGCGTTTTTTCGGAATGTTGCTTCACCTAGCTTTATTGGCTACCGTAGATAAAAATTCAAATATTGTCAGTTGCCTAAACCACTTGACATCTGAATAAGTAAAAAGCCCGACAGTTTTGCTATCGGGCTTTTTGCTTATTTTAGGGCTACTAGTTCTTCTTGATCATTTTTCCGTTGACTACGCCATAGCTACCGTAACATTTTATCAAATAGGTTCCTTGAGGCAGCCTATCCAAATTGATATGTTGTTGATTTGAATTAGCAGTCACCTGTATTTTCTGTACTATTCTTCCACTAATATCCAAAAGTTCAACACGACTAGTGCCTATTGGAAAACTCACCTCAGTGTAGCTTTGGGCTGGATTTGGTGCAATGGTTAGCACTTCCTTGCTGTTCAAAGAAAAATTAACAGATTTGGTATCCAATATTGTTTCATGGCCATCGATGTCAGTCTGGATCAATCTGTAATAGCTCGTTCCCATAATCGGAAAGCGATCGTAGGCTGTGTAGCTGCTAGCGGTCTCGCTATCGCCTTTTGAAACAACAGACGTAATAACAGTAAAGTCGATACCATTTGTGGAACGTAGAATGGTGAATGAGTTATTGTCTTTTTCCATTGCTGTTTTCCAATCCAATCTCACACTCGAATTTTCTGCTTTTGCAGAGAAGGAAATGAATTTAACTGGCAACGCAGGATCAGGAGTACTCAAGGTAAAATGATTTCCAGTACCTCCAATGTAACTCGCCGTTAGCTTAACACCGTTTCCTCCGGCGGTTAATGTAGCGCCTTCTTGCAAACCGCTAAAAGTACCACTAATGGACCCTGCCGAGGTATTTTCAATTAAAGTATAGGTGTGCAAACTACTTGGGGTATAATTATGGTTAACTACCAACGCTGCATCATTAAGACTTACATTGCCCGATACCTTTGCACTGCCATAACCGCTGCCTTGTGTAACACTGCTAATAGAGGTTTTAAAGGTACTTCCATTGTTTAAGTTTAGATGACCATTGATGCTTAGGTTACCCGATGGAGCCAATGTACCGCCATTTGAAATCGCTACGGTATTGGCTGATCCAACAGCAAAGATACTGCCCGTTCCTGCTAAAATAGCTCCTGTACTTACCGTAAAGCTGTTGGTAGCGGTCAAGCTACTATTTACAGCTAATGTTCCAGCTTTTACTTGTGTAGCTCCACTGTAGCTAGCAACACCCGCAAGGGTCAACGTGCCTACGCCTTCCTTAGTAAAACCGGTTAAAGACGAAGCTTGGCTGATGGTGCCATTCAACACCACATTTCCAGCATTGCTGATGATCGGATTACCGCCAACCAGATTGAAATTATTACTAATATTTCCATTAGCAGTAATCAAAAGGGTACTCCCACTGTTCATGGAAATGGCTCCATTTGGGAGGCTTGATTGTCCACCAACAGAAACAGTTCCAGTGAAAGACAGCGTTCCAAAAGTGTTGTTACCCGTAAAGGTAAGGATACCGCTTCCTATTTTATCCAAGTTGGAATTACCGCTTACCACTCCGCTCAGTGTTAGGTCTCCACCAAGATTGATCGTACTGTTTCCGCTAAGGTTAATTGCGCTGCTAATTGTTGCTGCCGCGGTGGTAATTAAAGTCCCATTGTTAAGGATAAGTGAACCATTTGGAAGATTTGTTCTACCAGCAATAGATAACGATCCTCCGGTAATGCTTAAGTTGCTCGTGTTGGAGTTGTTACCCGTGATAATCAAGGTACCCAAACCATTTTTCGTCAATGCGCCACTACCGCTAATTTGCCCGCTCAAGGTAACATCAGCATCTTCGTTAGTTTCCATGGTACTATTACTAGTAATGGCTATTGGATTGCTTAACGTAGTAGTTCCTTTTACTTGCAGGCGGCCACCGCTAAGCGTAATTATTTTAGTGGTTATGTTTGTTGAAGAATTAATAGCTAAAATACCGGCACTGATGGTTACATTTCCAGTGTGAGTATTATTGGCCGTAAGGGAAATAGTACCTGTACCTGTTTTGGTTAAGTTGCCACTACCACTAATGACGCCGCTAAAAGTAGCATTAGCTGTACTTGAAATGGTTGAGTTTCCGATAAGCTGTATAGGTCTATCAATGGTTGGAGTTCCTGTCCCTGTAATACTTAAGATGGCCGCATTCAGCGTAAGCCCATTAGTAGGTATGGGACCGTTGCCGTTCATCTGAAGCGTTCCTGCGGTAAAAGTCATCCCACCCAAAGAACTATTTGAACCTCCTAAAGTGATCACTGCTGCAGAGGAATTTTGCAACGATCCAGCACCTTCAAAGGCATTCTGAATACTTAGATTACTGCTACCTCCTGGTATCGTAAGCACCGTTCCCGCAGCAACACTAATGCTATTATTACCACTAAGGGTAAGAGAAGCCGTAGCGCTTAAAGATGTATTTTTACTCACCGTCACTTTAGAGCTAAAATTAATCGTGGTATTGGCTCCTGTGGCCAAAAAGATCGTATTAGTACCTGTCTGCGCAGCCGAAATTAAAAAGGCTTCGGCAAAACTCACACCATCAGCGACATTTATAGTGGTAGCATGAACGGTGTTAGTTACATAGATACTGCTTGAAGTTACTGTAACGTTAGCCGTAGCCGTAGCTGTAGCATCGCTAAAGCTAAACCTAATGGTCGCATTACCCGCAGGTGTATCATTACGGTAATTGATAGCCCTAACCAACTCATTAACCACTTGTTTAGTAGGTAAAATCTCTGATGATTGTAAATTGATGGTTAGTATACCATTGGCGTTGGTAAAAGTTCCAAAACTCCGCCCATTGTACCTAACGCGATCAAGATTAAACGTAAACAACGATGTTGGGTCAAATCCAAAAACATCGCTAGTTACGGCAGTTCCGTTTCGCTGAACCACTAATTTGGCCCCTGAATAATTACCTAGGCCTCCGTTGGCGGCATCGTAATCAGCGTCGGTTATGGTTGCATTATTTGCAGCATCTAACCGTACTGTATTTGCGGTGCCAGCCCAAGATACTTGGTCACCATTGAGGTTACCAAAAACGGGTGCCGCAAACTTGGTTGCAGTAGCTGGAATGGGGAGAGTAATTGTTTTTTTTGCCTGTACAGACAGGGCACTGGCTTGCAATAGCAGCAATGAAAATAGTAAACGTCTCATTAGAAAAGAGTTGTTGTGTGATAAAAAAAATATGGAATGGGAATTGTTCGGAGAGAGCTGGCATTCGTTAATTTAAATCTGATGAGAAAAAAGCAGGAAAAGCCATTAGGCAATCCGAATAATCAAAAATAAATATTTTTATTAAAACGGAAAAGAGAAAAATAGAGTATTTAGCAATCATTTCTGTCAATTTAAACAGTTAAGGAAGAAAGGCTCCTAGCGTTAACCAGAAGCCTTTGAGTGTATTGAGCAAAATACCTTAAACATTTAAATCATTTTTATTGACTATTCTACCTCGAATATTGCTTGTATCTCCACTGGCGAATTCAATGGGATAGACGAGGCACCAAATGTTGCACGGGCATGCTTGCCTTTCTCCCCAAAAACCTCAACAGCAAGATCAGAGGCAACGTTCATCAGCGCAGCATGTTTGGTGTAACCATCTTGGGTATTAAAAATACCTGTCAACTGCACACATCGCTTTACCTTATCTAAGTCACCATCTACTGCTTGAGCGAGTACGGCAATAACGTTTAACATCGTCACTCTGGTGGCTTCATCAACCTGCTGTTCGGTAAGTTCCCTGCCTAATTTGCCAGCGTAGAGCAACTCCCCTCCCTTTAACGCCACTTGGTTAATAAACACCAAATTTCCTGAACGCACATATGGCTCATAGTTACCAGCTGGCTTGGGTACGTTCGGCAATACAATATTTTTTGCTTGTAGCACCTTATTTAACGCTCCTATTGAATTTACTACAGATGTTCCTTTGGCAAAAGTCCCTTTCAAGGCTTGTGCAACTTTTGCGAAATTGTTCCCCTGTAGCACCGCCAACTTGCGCTCACTGGTACTTGGTCTCTCTGCTCCTTTAAGGGAAGCCAAACTAGTTGTGCCCAGTACGCTATTGCCTTGCGGGATACTTTTATCTATGGCTTCATCGCCCCTTATTCCGTTAGGGACCAACACCATTCCGTGTACGGCCAAACTATTCCAAAAAGACTGAAGTGCCAAATCCCTCCCTGCGCCACTTCCAGCAGACATGAATACCGTTGCAGGCATTCCTTCCAAACCATGGCTTGACCAAATTTTAACCGTTTTGGATAGAAATTCACTCATAGCCGTACTGATATTACCAAAATAAATGGGTGAACCAAAAGCGATCCCATCGTAAGTTGGTAATTCCTCCACACTTGCCAACGGTACGTCTTTAAGTTTTGGGTTTTCAGTGGCGGCCACCTTTTTAATTACCGCTCTTGTCTCCTTGTGACTTTCTATTCCCTTGGCTACTTCCTTGGCCAATTCATAAGTTCCTCCCTGATCGGAATGGATCAACACCAATATCGTTGTTGTCTTTTCTTGTGCCATCATCTGGTTGCTTGTTAAGGCTAAAACTATAACCGTAAAAAATTTAAAAATGTTTTTCATATTGATATGATTATTAATTGTTAATCCCGTTAGGTCTACTATGTGGTTATATTTTCTATTTATGAAGCACATAGACACATAGAGCGTGATTTTAACGGACAATTCTTAAAGAACTAAATGTTGATATGATTTGATTAATGTTCTTCGATAAATCTTGGCCTGGCCGCTTTTCTACCTAAAATGGTCATGATGATAATGACTAGTAACAGAAAGTAGAACGAATACATCCATGTACCAGCAGCATCGTGCAACCCTCCAAATATTGGGGGACCAAAAGCGGCGATCATATACCCTACCGATTGCGCTTTTCCCGAAACTTTCACCAAACCATGTCCCGTTTTGCTCTTCATTGAGAAGAAAAGAATGGCTAAACTAAAAGCAGATCCGCTGGCCATTCCAATCAGTGCGGCTGCCAGATAAACATAGTCGAGCTTGAAAAAGGCCAACAAGGCAATGCCAGTGAACATCATTCCGCCCACTGCATAAACCAAGTATTTCTGATCTTTCACCCTCATGGCAAGAATAGGACTTATAAAAAGTACAGGCATCATGGCTAACTGTATCACCAATAACACCATGCCTGTATCAGTTCTTTTCATTCCGTAATCGGAAAGTATGCTTGGCAACAACGCCACTAAACAATAATAAACCAATGACTGCAATCCCATAAAAACACTAATGTACCAAGCCTGTTTAGATCGGAATACATTGAACTTGGCTACAGGCGCTTGTGTGGAACTAGTCGCTGTTTCCTTGCTAGTGATCATCAAATTAACCACAATGGCAAATAGGGCTAGAATACTTGGAATTATCCAAACACCTAGAGAACCTTGCCATTGCAAATGGGTAAACTTACCAATCGCAATACTGAACCCCGAAGCCAATGCGGCAAAGGTGTTCATCGCTACGGTAAATACTCCTGTCATAGCACCTACTTTTTCGGGGAAAACCTTTTTGATATAGGCAGGTACCAGTACATTGCCTACACAAATCCCTACTCCCAACAGGAATGAACCAAGGTATAAGGTGAACACAGTTCCATAAACACGTAAATAAAGGCCGGCAATCAGGATCATTACAGAAGCCAAAAGCAGTTGTCGCACACCAAACCTTAGGGCCATGGTCACCACTGCGATAGATCCCAATGCGAACACCGTTAAAGGAATGGAAGTCAAAAGACTTGCCTGAACGTTGGTTAGATGGAAATAGGTATTAATTTCGACCAATACAGGACTTAATGCGGTAATAGGTGCTCGAAGATTACTGCCAACCAACAAGACTATGGCAATACTGGTGACATATAGTATTATTTTTTTCATGATCTGATTTAATATTTACAAAATTAGGTTTAGCGTTTTTATTAACTTTGCCAAAAACACCATGCAAAACGACAAAACTAAATGCGGACTGATAGCAGCCTCGGGAGGAAACTATATAGATCACCTCAGCATTGATGCGTTTGTATGGTACCAGCAGGATTGGAAGCACGATGAACATGAACACTCCCACCTGCGACATCAATTGACTTACGTGGAAGAAGGCTACCAATATTTCCACATTGCTACAAAAACCTACCTAGTGCCCCAACACCATGTGATTTGGATTCCTTCGGCCCTCTCGCACAAAATCACTTCAGAAGCCAATACCGTCAACCTGATGACCGTGCTGTTCAAGACGGTTCCAGATATGGATTTCTATAAAGATGTTCATGTATTTCCCGCGCCGCCCGTGCTCAGGGAAATGCTTTTATATGCTGGTAAATGGAGCAAAATATCCACCGAAGATGGCGAACAGGAAATATTCCTCGCGGCGATGCTCAATAGTTTGCCTTTTTTCTGTAACGACAACGAAGCTTTGCAAATCCCTGTTCCAAGTGATCAGCGGCTTATTTCCGTTTGTGATTACATTAACGCCAATTACCAATACCACCTTAACCTCAATGTATTGGCTATCAAAGCAGCACTTTCTATACGAAGCCTACAACGCATTTTTAAAAAGGAAACGGGCATTACGCTCCAAAAATATATGCAGTTGATACGCATCTTAAAAAGTATCGCATTGATTGACAGCAAGAGATATACGCTGACCCAAATCGCCTATATGATAGGGTACCAAAGCCTTTCGGCCTTTACCAGTTCCTATAATACGATTATGAAACAAGGGCCAAGGGTTGGTAAATAGTCTGGTGGGGTCAAGAGCCTGTTCCTTTAAATTGATCCCGATAGAAACAAAAAAGCCTCTAGCTATTCGCTAAAGGCTTTTGGGTAGTATCGTTCAAGACGATTATTTTGAACACCTAGAGCGGTTCTGTAGGCTATTAGCACCGATAATCGAAGACTTAAAAAGTAAGGGTTTTATAGAATAAGATTAGTTTTTCAGAAAATAATTTGAATTGGATTAACCTCTGTCGGACTAGTTTAGAACTTTTAATTTGGCAATATCCAAATAAAGTAGTTTAGCATTGGCTGTTGGAAATTTGCTAGAAAATTAATGAATATTGTGAGTAATTTCGGATACTGGACTTTCAATATTCTATATGTCGATTATACCTTCAAATTATCATCAAACACTAGCTGAATTAAAGCAAAGAATAAGTATTGCCAAATATAAAAGTCTTTTAGCTGTAAATCAGGAATTGATTTTGCTATATCTTGATATTGGCAAGATAATTTCACAAAAGCTTAAATCAGGATGGGGAGATGCTGTGGTTGATACCTTAGCAAATGATATTCAAGCTGAATATAGTGGCTTAAAAGGCTTTTCGTCTCGTAACCTACGCAGGATGAGGCTTGTATATGAATATACAAAAGAAAATGAATTTTGGACACAGCTTGTGTCCAAAATTCCATGGGGACATACCAACCTTATATTCGCCAAGGTAAAGGAAGAAAAGCAAAGAATATTCTATTTGCAAATGTGCAAAGAAAGAGGTTGGAGCAGGAGCATACTTGAGGAGGAAATCAAATTTGATAGCTATAGCAAACAAGAGAATTTTCAACATAACTTCCTTAAAACATTGAGTGAAAATGAGCTAAGCGAGCACCGCCTTGAATTTAGGGATGAGTATAATCTTTCTTTTTTGGAATTGGAAGATACACATACGGAAAAGCAGCTCGAAACCGCAATGGTAGAAAACATATCCAAGACCCTTGGGCAGTTTGGCAACAACTTTGCTTTTATGGGAAGACAATTTAGATTGGAATTGGATGAAAAGGAATATTTCATTGATCTGTTGTTCTATCACAGGAAGCTCAAACTAATGGTGGCCATCGAGCTAAAAACAACAGAGTTCAAACCAGAACATAGCCAGCAACTAAATTGGTACCTACATCTGTTGGATAAGACGGTAAAATATCCCGAAGATAATCCAAGCATCGGCATTTTATTATGTAAAAGCAAGAGTAAACTAACTGTAGAGTATGCTCTTGAACTTGTTAACCGACCAATGGGTGTGGCTACATATAGTTACAGACAGCTACCAAAGGAGATAGCAAAGTATTTACCAACGGAAGAGGACTTTAATAGAATAATCGGTGATATGTAAGTAAAATCATACATTTTTCTTTTTACTAAGCTTATTACTTTGCTGTATGGAACTAGCATTCAAAGATATTATCACCATTACTATATCTACCATTTCTTTACTAATCCTGCTTTATAACCTTTGGGATTCGAAAAGAAAAAAACTAAATATCTATATCGGATCTGACTACGAAGTTAGGGATGAAATCCTCATGCACCTACTTACTTTTTTAGTCATCAATAAAAGCAGTCGTCCAGTACCTATCTATGATACCCAGTTCTACCTTCAATACCCTTTCACACCGAAGTGGAGGTATCCATTTGGAAAGAAGCACAGTGCCTTGGAACGAGTATCTTTTGGCTCTACCGAAGGCCATCTTTATGACCAGAGCATAATACCCGACAAGGCGTATAAAATACGCTTGGAAGCCTATGAAGTCTACAACAATGGACTTGGTAGTAAAGCAGTCACAATCCCAAGTGCCATTGCTATTGAACTCATTGACCTTGACGGAAAAGCGTACCGTAAAACATTCCGCTTGAACCAACTTAATCATGAAGATAATGCAAAGCTAAAACCCAAGGAATTCTGTTTTCCTAGCTACTATTTCAAGGAAGAAGGAAAGATGCGGAAGGAAAGGCAAAAGCAAAAAAGGAAAATCGAGAGGTCTGCAAAACTACTTAGCACATAGGACTGATGAAAAAAACAGATAATGCAGTACATTTGAGAGGGGGATAATCAGACTGGATTTGAACACTCAGATCGCTTCTGTAGGGTATTAGAACTGATAATTGAAGATTTAAAAAGTAAAGGCTTCATAGAGTAAGCCGATTTTTATAAAAAATTTTGGTTTGTTATTGTACCCATGTCAACCTCTATCGGACTACTTTAGAACCTTTAATTTGACAATATCAAATTGAAATTGTTTAGCATTTCTATAAGGTCATTATTTTCCTCTTCAATCCATTCTTTCCTTCTTATAAGGTATTCAAGCTTCCTCACCTGAATAATAATCAAGTAAGTCTTTTTTAGTAAGCGTTCCATCTTCTAAGAATTTTCTAAGATATTGTTGATTAAATTCCATTAGAAGAATAGATTTTTCTAATTGCTTTAGAATAGCTTTATCCTTATCCTTTGGTTGGTGTTATCACCAATCAAAAATTGGATCATCCAATATATTAACAATAACTCTTCAAATAAAACTTACTTCTAAGATAGTCCACTGCAAAATTGATCCCGATAGAAAACAAAAAAGCCCCGTACGTACGGGGCTTTAGGAGTTGTACCCCCAACAGGATTCGAACCTGTGACCTACGGTTTAGAAAACCGGTGCTCTATCCAGCTGAGCTATGGAGGCCCTTACTATAATGCTAACGACAAGTAGCCGTTTTCATTATGGTGGTGCAAAGATATAATTTCTACACAATAATCTAAAAAAAGTTTGAAATTCTTTTTTCTAATAATTGCCGGTAACGCCCAGTTCCAATCCACGTAATTCGGCTAAACCACGCAAACGTCCTATGGCTGAGTAACCTGGGTTCGTCACCTTATGCAAATCATCTAACATTTGGTGTCCATGATCTGGTCTAAAAGGAATAGGTTCTATACGTTTTGCGTTCTCTGCAGTCACCACTTTCATCACTTCGTACATATTTACATCGCCACCAAGATGGTCAGCTTCGTAAAAATTCCCCTCCTCATCCTTAGAAACATTACGTAAATGTAAAAAGTAAACACGTTCTTTAACGGCTTCAAAAATCTCTACCAAATTGTTTTTGGTACCAGCGCCCAATGAACCTGTGCAATAGCAAATCCCATTAAAAGCTTGATCTACGCTACGTAAAATGCTCACTAAATCCTCTTTGGTACTCGCTACACGAGGCAAACCCAAAATTGGATACGGAGGATCGTCAGGGTGAATGGTCATTTTAATGCCCAGTTCCGTACAGGTATCGGCTATGCCTGATAAAAACCAAGTTAAATTTGCTCTTAATCCATCATGACCAATGGCTTTATATTCGTCGATACTGGCACGTAGCGCCTCTAATTCAATTTCCTTTTCATTAGGAATGCCCATTAACACATTAATGCGTAATTCATCTAGTTCAGCTTGGCTCATGGCTTCAAATTTGGCTTTGGCCTTTGCTATAATTTGAGGGGTATAATCAGCTTCCGCTCCTTCCCTCTTAAAAATAAACAAATCGAAAATGGCTAAATCTGTCCAATTAAAATAAAGGGCTTTTGCACCATTAGGCATTTCAAGATCCAGTTGCGTACGCGTCCAATCCAATACTGGCATAAAGTTGTAGCAAACGGTTTTTATGCCACATTTCGCTAAATTTCTTAAAGACTGATTGTAATTTTTCAGATAATGCTCGGCATTCGATCTACGGGTTTTGATGGCTTCGTGTACAGGTACACTTTCTACCACGTCCCAAGTCAATCCAGCAGCTTCAATAATCGCTTTACGTTCTAAGATATCTTCCATAGGCCAAACTTCACCATGCGGAATATGATGCAGGGCACTTACAATGCCACTAGCGCCAGCTTGTCTAACATCTTGTAATGAAACTGGATCATTTGGTCCATACCAACGCCAAGTTTGTAATAGTTTATGTTTTTGGTTGCTCATTCTATCTATATAAGGACAGCCAATATTACATATTTTCGCCTATAACACCCATAACATCCCTTTAAAATAGTTACGGAAACGTTATCGTAAACAATGCCATACAAATGGTTAGCATAAATGAAAAAAGCCCGCTACCAGAAGAAATCTGCCAAATCATGCGAAACACTAGGAAGGCAGCGGGTGCAGCGGGATTAAACGCCGACTTTATCTTAGCAATAAGGGTATGCCAAGTAGTTGAATACCCCTTTTAAATTGATGGAAATGTAAAAAAGCCCGCCACCAAAAGAAATTAAATAAACCTAAGATACATATGAAAAGGTGACGGGCCAATGGTTTTAAGTGTGCTGGCCTTTAGGTGAGGACCAACAGCATGCTTCAGTTTGTGTGTTGATTAAATATGTTAAATAACCAGTCCTTAAGGCATGGCTTTACATGCCGCACCGGAGAACCGTATTGCTTATTACAAAAAAGTTATCTACCTTGTGTTTGCGAAGACGCCAAAGCAAGAGCCCTAAAATGTTAAGCTTTTAAGGACTGGTGCCAAGGAAAATTTAGCCTGCCTTTGATTTTCACCTCTCTCTCATTGGGCCTACGGCTGCATTTACTTGGTATTTCTTTTGAGCTTTACGATGGGGAACTGGCTAGGTTCTTAAAAAAGAATTTTGGGAAAGTACCCTGTTTTACCTCCTCGAGATTAAAACAGTTAGTGTTGATTTTTTTAGTTTTCATAGTGGTTGGATTTTAACCATATATGAGGTGTGCTTTTTGGAATATTGTTGTACAAATTCGTGTCAACAAGACCTTCCCAAACCACACTTGAGTAAAGATCAACTTCACTCGCTTTCGCATTATGGTTAAACAATAATACAAAAAGTTTCTCATTAAACGATAAACTTTTTAAAATATTTTTTTTCTAAAATGAAGAAAATTAATCGTTTGAGCGAAATACTGGAGGAAAGAGGCATTTACAACAGGGAAATTGCCAAACTCTTAAATAAATCAGACCAGACCGTCTCTAGATGGATCCATAACCACAGGCAACCTTCGGTTACCGATTTATATGCGATTGCCGAATATTTGAAAATTGATATCAGAAGCCTCCTTCATCCAACGGAGTGGACAAAATGAGGCTTCAAAGTGATTTGAATAGCTCGGTTTTATTTTAAAACTTCCGCTACAATTTCGTAAGACCTTAACCTTGCTTGGTGATCGTAGATATGGGAAGTCACCATCAGCTCATCCACTTGGGTGTGTTTCAGGAATGATTCAAGCTGTTCTTTCAGTTTCTCTGGACCAGCGATAAAAGTAAAATCTAACATCTGCTCTACCGCAGCCTCTTCAATATCGCTCCAAATACCGTCCATGCTGTCTACAGGAGGTTGTAGCAAACGGCGTTTGTTGGTCACAATGCCCATGAACAACATTTTTAAAGAGGTTGATAATCTTTCTGCTTCCTCATCCGTATCAGCCGCAACCACGTTTACACAAGAAAGCACATAAGGCTTTTGTAGCACATCAGAAGGTCTAAAGTTTTGACGATAGATTTGGATGGCTTCAAAAAAATGAGTTGGTGCAAAATGACTGGCAAAGGCATAAGGCAGTCCATAAGATGCGGCCAAATGTGCGCTCTCCGTACTTGAACCTAAAATCCAGATAGGTACATTGGTTCCCTCACCAGGAATAGCTCTTACCCTACTGTCGTAGTTATCGTCGCCTAAATACTGTTGTAGTTTCCGTACGTCTTGCGGGAAATTTTGTGGCGAATGAAAACGTTCACCCCTAATCTCAAAAGCCGTTAATTGATCGGTACCAGGTGCTCGTCCCAATCCTAGATCTATCCTATTTGGGTAAATAGTGGCCAATGTTCCAAATTGTTCGGCAATAATGAGTGGTGTGTGGTTAGGCAACATAATTCCGCCAGAACCTACCCTAATGGTTTTGGTATGCCCCGCAATATGGCCAATTAATACTGAGGTTGCAGAGCTTGCTACGCTGATCATATTATGATGTTCAGCCAACCAATAGCGATTGTAACCCAGCTTTTCGGCATGCTGGGCCAAACTTACACTGTTATTAAAAGTGTCGGCAATGGTATGTCCTTCTATAACGCCCGCCAAATCCAATACGGAATAAGGCAGTCCTGATAATTTTTTTTCGCTCATGTGTTCTTTCTATAAAGTGTCGATCAGGCTACCCAAAGTAGCAATGGTTTCTTCATTACGTTTATAATAGGTCCACTGTCCTACCCGAGTGGCGGAAACCAGCCCTACCCGATGCAATGTGGATAGGTACTCGGAAATGGTAGACTGCGTTAAGCCCGATTTCTTTTGGATGTACCCCACGCAAACGCCAACGTCCGTTGATCCGCAAGCAGGTTCGTAATCTGGAAAATGCTCCTCTGGCGACTTTAACCAAGTTAAAATCTGCAGTCTAGTTTTATTTGCTAATGCTTTAAATAGCTCTACCTGATCCATGGCACAAAGATATATCGACTTTTTCCGATATTCCAATTATAGATAGCAGAGATGACATAAGAGAGATAAATTTAGGTACTAGGTGCTAGTGGTTAGGAATTAGTAGTTAGTAATTAGGGGCTAGTAGTTAGGAGCTATAGTCCCGACACTTAGGGGTTCATTAATTCATACTGTTTAATCGTTTAACTGGTTAGTTGTTCCCCCCGAATGATCATTGAATATTGGCTATTGATAACTGGCAACTGACAACTGGTAACTTATTATCACATTACCGAATCCTCACATTATCTCATTAACTAATTCTTTACTACTTTTGGACCAAATCCTAATCTACAAGCGTATGTACAAAATTGGACTAGCCGAAGACGACCAAAAGATTGCCTTGCTGATTAAAAGTGGCCTAGAAGAACATGGCTACGAAGTGAGCACCTATCCTGATGGGCAAAGCGCACTAAATGCTTTCCAATCTGAAGTTTTCCAGCTACTGATTTTAGATGTGATGATGCCAAAAGTTAGCGGCATTGCCATTTGTGAGCAGTTGCGTGAGCAGCAAAACCATACACCAATTTTAATGCTCACCGCTTTGGGTACCATAGACGACAAGGTAAATGGACTGGCAGTAGGTGCCGATGACTATTTGGTAAAGCCATTCCATTTCAGGGAGCTACTGGCCAGAATTGAAGCCCTGTTACGTAGACAAAACCTTACTGGAACGGTTAAACAACCCAATAACCAGCTACAGTTTGAGGATTTGGTATTGGACATTCAAAGTAAAGAAGTTAAAAGAGCTGGTACACTTATTGAACTCACGGCTAAAGAGTTTCATCTGCTAGAATTGTTCCTGAGAAACCCAAATCGCTTGCTATCCCGTCAATATATTGCCGAACAGGTATGGGAAGTGAGTTTTGACACTGGCACCAACGTGGTGGACGTATACATTAACTTTTTACGCAATAAAATAGAAAAGGGGTTTGAACGAAAACTCATCCACACCAAAATTGGAATGGGTTACATCTTAAAATAGCTCCTCGCCTGTCCCAAACCCCTTAAGACAGGAATACCTATCTTTGTTGCCATAACCGCGAAATGAAAATAAAAGACCGTTTAGCCCTTTACTTTACCTTGATTAGTACTACGGTATTATTGGCGGTACTGTTTGCGGTTTATTTTATCTTCATCAAGTTTCTGGAAAGCGACTTTTACGACAGACTGAACGACAGGGCTTTTATCAATGCTAAATTATACCTCGAAGCGGATGAAATTTCGGCCGACTCCTTAAGACGGGTGAAGATTGCCTATTTGGAAACCTTAAACGGAGAGGTAGTCCGTATTTACGACAACAAAAACAGACCTCGTTTCATTAAAGACCAGCAACAGTTTTGGACCAGCGATGTGATTAACCAAGTGCGCAAAGCAGGCAAAATGAAGTTCAAAGAAGGCATGCGACAAACGGTTGGTCTTTTCTACAAGGACAATCAGGGCGATTTTGTAATTCTTGCTTCGGCTATCGACCAAAGTACCTATTCGCGTATCGACAAGTTGCGCATCAGCATGATTGCTACCTTTTTTGTGATTGCTGTGGGCTTATTATTATCATCCAGATGGGTAGCCAATCGCATTTTAAAACCACTGAACGTATTCATCTCCGATGTCAAAAATATCAAATCCAATAATTTAGATTATCGGGTGCAGGAAGGAAGCAACAAGGATGAAATTAACCTGTTGGCACAAAACTTCAACCAGTTAATGGACCATTTGGAACAGGCTTTCATCCTTCAAAAAACCTTTGTGGCCAACGCCTCTCATGAACTGAGAACTCCCATTACCAGTTTACTGATGGAAGCAGAAATTGCCTTAAACCAGCCCAGAAGCACGGAAGAATATCAAAAAGCTTTACGCTCGGTAATTGAGGACGTTGATAAAATGAATGCCACCATCAACAGCCTTTTAAGCTTGGCACAAGCCGATTTGGAACTGGGCAATCTGCAAACAGACACCATTAGGATAGACGAACTTTTGTGGCAGCTTAAAACAGAATGGCAGAAAAAAAATGTGGGCAATGCTACCTTACACGTTCAATTGGAAAACCTGCCCACCCAAAGCGAAAAACTGACCATTATTTTCAATCAACCACTGTTGGAAATTGCTTTCAACAACATCATTGCCAATGCCTTTAAATTTTCTAACCAACAGGATGTGGAATGCATTTTAAGTGCAAATGAGTCGGGATTTGAAGTCGCCATTAAAGACCGAGGTGTGGGCATTCATCAAGACGATGCTTCACGAATCTACCAGCCATTTTATACATCCAGCAAAGAAGATACGCCAAAAGGAAACGGCATGGGTTTATACATGGCCCATAAAATTATCACACTGGCCAAAGGCAAATTAAGCTTCACTTCTACCGAACAAGGCACCACCTTCCATATTCGCTTTGCTTATTCATAAAGCCATATCAAACTGTTTTTAATCGCTTTTTAATTTCGATTTAATTCACGTTTAATTCCTTCGAAATAGCTTTGGCGCCAATGAAAATAAAGCTATTTTTTCTATGCTGCTTTTTAGCATGCTCCCGTTTTGCGGCTGCACAGGATACGCTTAAGCTAAGTATCACTGATGCCGAAAAGCGTTTTCTGGCCAACAACTATCAGCTTTTGCTGGCCAAATATGAGATAGAACAGGCCAAGGCCGATGTGATTACCGCAAAGCTTTTCGACAACCCCGAAATCAGTCACGAGAACCTTTTCTACAATCACGAGACCAAGCGTTTCCTCGAGACTTCCTTTGCTACGGGACAATTCAACACACAAATTTCGCAGTTGTTTAAATTAGCGGGCAAGCGCAACAAGCAAATCAAGCTAGCGCAAACAGCCGTAAAAATAGAAGAATATGAGTATTACGACCTCATGCGCACTTTGCGTTATCAGCTTCGTAGCAACTTTTTTAAGCTCCACGGCCTACAACAATCAGCCAAAACCTACAGCCGACAAATTAAGGCTCTGGAGCAATTGCTACAAGTTTCTAGCAAACAACTGGCATTAGGCAATATTGCTCAAAAAGATATCATTCGCATCAAATCGTTATTGTACAACTTGCAGGTAGAGCGTCAGCAAATGCTTACAGAAATTGCCGAACTAGGTACAGAGTTAAAGCTCCTTGCCCAAATTAGTCCAAACATGGTGATTGAAACAATAGTTGATGGCGATGCTCAAAAACAAGGCACACTATCCACGCTTCTGCCCTATACTACCTTACTGGATTCGGCCATGAACAACAGGGTTGACCTTAAAAACTCGCAAATGGCAGTTACCTATGCCCAACAAAACCTAAGATTACAAAAAGCCAATGCCATTCCCGATGTACAGCTTTCTTTATCCTATGATCTGAAAGGTAATTATCCCGAGAAATATACGGGTATTGGGATCAGCATGCCTATTCCTTTGTTCAACAGAAACCAGGGAGAGATTAAAAAAGCCAAAATTGCCATTGAAGCCCAACAAGCGACACATCAACAACTAGAAAACACTTTGGCAAATGAAGTATTTAAGGCCTACCAAAATGCCAACAGAGTGGAAGAACTATACGCAGGCATGGATAATAATTTTGGTGCCGATTACCAAAAGCTCATTGACGAGGTAACCGTCAATTTCAGCAAAAGAAACATCAGCTTATTAGAATTCTTAGATTTTTACGAGGCCTACAAAGACCACGTTTTACAATACAACCAATTACTTTTTGAGCGCAAAAATGCCAAAGAGGAAATCAATTTTGTTACTGGAACCAGCATTTATAAATAACAGCATGTCTAATTTTACATCGTCAAAAAAATACTTCTTCATCCTTTCATTAGTAGGTCTACTGGCACAAAGCTGTACGACCAAAAACACTCCTGCGGGAAAAGAACAGTTCGAAATCACCGACTCGCTCCTCAGTAAGCTTAATATTGATACCGTACAATCGGCCAACAACAGAACCGACTTAAACTTTTCGGCCAAAATTACGGCTAACGAAGATCTCCAAGCCTCGGTATACCCAATGGTAAGCGGTATTGTGGGCAATGTAAATGTAAAAATTGGCGATAGGGTTAACCGCGGACAGCTATTGGCAAGTGTAAACAGTGCCGAAATGGTTGGGTTTGATAAAGAAGTGGTTAGTGCTAACGCCGAGCTTAAAAATGCCGAAAGAGCCTTGAGGCAAGCAGAAGAACTTTATAAGGGTGGCTTAACCTCGGCTAGAGAAATGGAAGAAGCACAAAACGACTTTACAATAAAAAAAGCAGAATTACAAAGGGCTAAAAGCGTGCTAAAGCTAAATGGTGGCAACAGCAAAGGTGCTTATCAAATTACCTCGCCCATTAGCGGCTACGTAGTGGAAAAGAACCTGAATAGCCATATGCAGTTACGTCCCGACCATGAGGGGGTAGTTTTCAAAGTGGCCGATTTATCCAGCGTTTGGGCAGTCATCAACATTTACGAGTCGGAACTTGCCATGCTCAAAGAAGGCGATGCCGTGGAAGTATCGGTATTGTCGTATCCAGAGAAAATGTACCATGGTAAAATTGAACGCATTTACCAAACGATAGATAACGAGAGCAAAGTGATTAATGCTCGTGTAAGCATCAACAACAAAGATTTGAGCTTAAAACCTGGCATGATGGCAACGGTAAAAGTGATGGCGAAATCAGACATCAATCTGCCTTCGGTAAATCCACAGGTGGTTATTTTCGACGAGAATAAAAATTACGTTTTAGTGCTAGATGACAAACAGAAAGTACGTATTCAAGAAATAGAGATTGGCCGTAAAACCAGTAGTCGCACTTATGTAAGTAAAGGTTTAAATCCAGGCGATAAGGTCATCGCTTCTAAGCAGGTATTCCTTTTTGAAAGTTTGAAATAAAAGACTAGCAATGTCCATGACTTATTGCATCATTCCGGATTTATTTCGGAATCGTAATGCGAAAGAAAATAAAGTATAACCATGCCATCGCTTTAAGATTCCCGCCTACGCGGGAATGACGACCAGCAAAAAACAATCCAACATGAACAAGTTCATCAAAACCATCATCGGGTTTTCCCTAAAAAATAAATACTTCATTTTCTTTACCACGTTCATCCTCATTTTGGCGGGCTATTTCAGCTTTAAAAAAACCACCATTGAGGCCTTTCCCGACGTTACCAATACCAGTGTCACCATTATTACACAGTGGCCAGGTAGAAGTGCCGAAGAGGTAGAAAAATTTGTAAGCCGTCCGCTGGAAATTGCCATGAACCCTACGGAAAAGCGTACCAGCATCCGCTCCTCTTCCCTTTTCGGTTTATCCATTGTGAAGGTTACTTTTGATGATGATGTAGATTACGCTTTTGCCCGCGTACAAATCAACAACCATATTGAAGAAGCAGATTTACCCGATGGCGTACAACCCGAAGTACAGCCTCCTTATGGGCCCACTGGCGAAATTTTCCGCTATACCCTTACCAGCGATAAAAAAACCATCAGGGAACTTAAAACCATTCAGGATTGGACTATCCAACGTGAATTGCTATCCGTTTCCGGCATTGCCGATGTGGTAAGTTTTGGTGGCGAAGTAAAAACCTACCAAATTACCGTTGACCCTCAAAAAGCCATCCAATACAACATTAGTGCAACCGAACTTTTTGAAGCCGTTTCCAAAAGTAACATCAACGTGGGGGGCGATGTAATTGTACAAGGTGGACAAGCCTATGTGGTACGCGGAATTGGGGTACTTAATAACATCGAAGAAATTAAGAATGTAGTGGTAGATAACTACAATGGCACCCCTATTTACGTAAAAACCATTGCAGAAGTCACCGAATCGGCCCTGCCACGTTTGGGACAAGTGGGCAGAGATTACGATCCCGATGTGGTAGAGGGAATTGTAGTGATGCGCAAAGGCGAAAATCCTAGCGAGGTTATTAAAAAGCTGAAAGTAAAAATTGACGACATTAACAACAACATCTTGCCTGATGATGTCAAAATCAAAGCCTTTTACGACCGCGAAGACTTGGTGAATTTTGCTACCCATACCGTAATGGGCAACATGTTCGAGGGTATTTTATTCGTTACCGTGATTGTATTTCTTTTCATGGCCGATTGGCGCACCACACTCATTGTATCGGTAGTCATTCCATTGGCCTTGTTGTTTGCCTTCATCTGCTTAAAGTTAAGAGGCATGTCGGCCAATTTACTGTCCATGGGTGCTATCGACTTTGGAATCATCATAGACGGCGCCGTGGTGATGGTGGAAGGTATTTTTGTGGTCCTCGACCATAAGGCCAAAGCCGTGGGCATGGAAAAATTCAACAAAATTAGCAAGCTAGGTCTTATCAAAAAGGCTTGTTTAGAAAACGGAAAAGGAATTTTCTTTGCCAAACTGATTATCATTACAGGTTTAATGCCCATCTTCACCTTCGAAAAAGTAGAAGGTAAAATGTTCTCGCCTTTAGCTTGGACCTTAAGCTTTGCCTTGTTGGGAGCCTTGTTACTTACCTTTACTTTAGTACCAGCCATGGCCAGTATGCTCCTTAAAAAGAATGTACGGGAAAAGCATAATTTCTTTCTGGAATTCATCACCAAGCACACTTTAAAACTTTACGATAAATGTTTTAAATTCAAAAAAATAGCATTCACAACCTCAATTGTCATTTTAATTTTTGGTGTAGTGAGTTTCAAGTTTTTGGGAAGTGAATTTTTACCGAATTTAGATGAAGGTTCTATCTACGTCCGCGCCACTGGTCCGCTCAGTATCTCTTTAGACGAAACCAAAAAGCTCTCCAACGAAATGCGTAAAATCTTCCTGAGTTTTGAGGAAGTAAAACAAGTACTCTCCCAAACAGGGCGACCTAATGATGGAACTGACGCCACTGGTTTCTACAACATGGAATTCCACGTAGACATTTACCCTAAAAAGGAATGGAAGCGCAAGCAAACCAAGGAACAGTTGATTGAACGCATGCAGGAAAAACTAAAAGGATTTCCAGGCATTAGCTTAAACTTCTCCCAACCTATTTCAGATAACGTAGAAGAAGCTGTTTCGGGCGTAAAAGGTTCCATTGTAGTGAAGTTGTTCGGCGATAATTTTGAGTTCATTGAACAGGAAGAAGAAAAAATCTACAACATCCTAAAAACCGTTGACGGTATTGAAGATTTGGGAATCCTTAGAAACCTAGGTCAGCCAGAGTTGCAAATAGACCTTAGTCAACGCAAAATGGGTTTATATGGGGTAAGTACAGCCGATGCCAATGCGGTAGTAGAAATGGCCATTGGAGGTAAAGCCGCCACCCAAATTTACGAGGGTGAGAAGAAATTTGATTTGGTTATCCGTTACCCAGAAGATTTTAGAAACGACGAGACGGCCATTGCCAACCTACGTGTACCTACCATTTCGGGCTCAAAAGTACCCTTAGGTGAAATTGCTCGTATCAATAAGATTACTGGTCCCAGCATGATTTACCGTGACAAACATACTCGCTACGGCGCTATTAAATTCTCTATCCGTGGTCGCGATATGGGAAGCGTAATTGCCGAAGCACAACAAAAAGTAGACGCAGCCATCAAACTGCCAAAGCCATACCGTTTAGAATGGGCAGGAGACTTTGAAAATCAGCAAAGGGCAAGCAAGCAGCTTTCCCAAGCGGTTCCTATTAGTTTATTACTGATTTTCTTTATCCTGTTCATTTTATTCGGCAATGCAAAAGATTCACTACTAGTGCTCAACAACGTACCTTTCGCCATGATTGGAGGTATCTTAGCCTTGCTGGCCACAGGTATTAACTTCAACATTTCGGCAGGTATAGGCTTTATTGCACTGTTTGGTATCTGCGTACAAAATGGGGTAATCCTTATCACCAAGTTCAAAAGCAATATCACCGAGCTTAAACACCATCCTACATGGTCCTTTGCCGATGCCGTGAAAGATGGCGTGGCCAATCGTATGCGTCCCGTAATTATGACTGCTTTAATGGCTGCTATTGGTTTATTGCCAGCAGCACTTTCCACAGGAATAGGTTCCGAAGCTTCTAAGCCATTGGCTGTGGTGGTGATCGGTGGTTTAATCACCAATACGTTGTTTAACTTGTTTGTATATCCTATTGTTTTTTACTGGAGTTACAAAAAGAAGGTTAAACATTTACAGCAGGTGATTAGTTAGTGGTAACCTTTGCGTTCTTTGCGAATACTTCATCCCGTATGTACGGGATTGCGGTTAAATTTTAACGCGAAGGAAAAAGAAGAGTGACGCTAAGAACGCAAAGTATTTACCGCCAACCACAGGTATTTGACTAAAATCATTTATTCCTATCTAAGTATTTATCATATTTGCATATCTCATTAACTCACAACTATTAGTATATTTAGATATGAAAAAAATAAGCTTACTGATATTATTTGCAAGTTTTGCCTTTTTTGCAAATGCGCAAACCACCCCCAGCAAAGCTCCTGCTCAAAAAATCGAGAAAAAAGCAGTAGAAGTTGCCTGTGGCGAATGTATGTTTAAAATGCCTGGTAAAGGCTGTGATTTAGCCATAAAAATTGATGGTGCAACTTACTTTGTGGATGGCAGAAAAATTGACGATTTCGGCGATGCACACGCTGATGACGGTTTTTGCAACGCGGTTAGAAAAGCAGTGGCTACAGGCGAAGTGGTTGATGGCAGATTTAAAGCCAAATCCATCCAATTGGTAGAAGAAAAGAAAGCTTCAAAACCAAAATCTTAATGATTACAGCCACGGATACACAAATTTTAGTTTCATTTTTTTATCCGTGTATCTGTGGCTAAACCATATCTTTGCGACATGACAAAGTTATCGGTTAACATCAACAAAATAGCCACTTTGCGCAATAGCAGAGGCGGCAATAACCCTGATTTGGTAAAAGTTGCATTGGATTGCGAACGCTTCGGCGCACAAGGCATCACGGTGCATCCCCGCCCCGATGAGCGACATATCCGTTACCAAGATACTTTTGACCTTAAGGCTGTTATCGCAACAGAATTCAACATAGAAGGCAATTGCAAGGAACAAAAATTTGTAGACCTTGTATTGGCCAACCAACCCGCACAAGTAACCCTAGTTCCCGATGCCGAAGGTCAGATTACCTCTAACCACGGTTGGGACACCATTAAACATCAAGATTATTTACAGGAAATGGTAGCTGTATTTAAAAATGCAGGCATTCGTGTTTCTATTTTTGTTGACCCTGTGGTAGAAATGGTTGAAGCAGCTGTAAGTACTGGAACCGATAGAATTGAACTTTACACCGAAGCTTACGCTCAACATTACCATACCGATAGAGAAAAAGCCATTGCCCCTTACCTAGCGGCCGCCATCAAAGCCAACGAATTAGGTCTTGGCATTAACGCTGGCCACGATCTAGATTTGCACAATCTTCAATATTTTGCACAAACCATCCCTAACTTATTGGAAGTTTCTATTGGCCATGCGCTAGTGAGCGACGCTCTTTATTTAGGATTGGAAGAAACCATTAAACGTTATTTAGCACAACTTAATTAGGTTACGGGTTATTGGTTATGAGTTACGAGAATATCAATCGCACATAACCCGTAACTTACAACTTATAACTCAACTATGTTAAGAGGCATTTTATTAGTACTATTTGGCGCTTGTAGCTTTGGTATTCTCTCCACCTTTGTAAAACTGGCTTATAAAGAGAGTTACACCCTTGGTGATGTTACAGGTACGCAAGCACTATTTGGCGTTATCCTTTTGTGGAGCATTTATTTTATACAGCGCAAAACGCAACGTAAAGACCAGCCAAAACCTGTTATTAAAACACACTGGCTTAAATTAATGCTGGCAGGTACGGTTACTGGCTTAGTAAGTTTAACCTATTACCAATGCGTAAAACTCGTTCCAGCTTCTATAGCCATTATTTTGCTCATGCAATTTGTGTGGATCAGCTCATTATTAGAATTTATATTTTTCAAAAAGAAGCCAAGCAAGCTCCAAATACTAGCCATTATCTTCATTTTGGTGGGTACTGTGGCAGCGAGTGGCTATTATGAAAATACGGGTGGTAGCCTTAGTTTATTGGGTATTGGTTACGGACTTGTTGCTGCACTTTGCTACGCCACTTTCCTATTACTCAATGGCAATTTAGGCAATGAATATCCGCCTATCCAAAAAAGTGCCCTGATGATTACAGGAGCTTGTATCTTAATCTTTTTAGTTTTACCTCCCCATTTCTTAATCAATGGTGCTTTAGGGGGTAGTTTATTTAAGTGGGGATTAATTTTAGCCATCTTTGGAACAGTAATTCCTCCTTTGTGCTTTGCTTCTGGCATTCCTAAAATAGGCTTAACGTTAAGTTCTATCCTTAGCTCTGCAGAGCTTCCCGTAGCGGTGAGCATGTCGGCCTTGGTGTTGCACGAACAGGTAAGCTTTATTCGTTGGATTGGTGTTTTGATTATTTTATCATCAATGATTCTACCAAATTTGGAAAATTTAAAGAAGGCGAATAACTTTAAAAGAAAAACTTAAATTTAAAGATTCCTCCCCCTGCCCCCTCAAAGAGGGGGATAGGCGTTGTGCTTAGGCATCTAGTGTCTCCCTTTGGAGGGAGAATTGAAGAGGGAGGATAAAAATAAAAACGATGAAAAAGACCATACTAGCAGCATTATTAGCCACAGCCTTATTTGCTTGTAAAAATACTTCTACCATTAATACCGACGAAGCTGGAAAAGTAATCACGGCTTATTTGAAAGGTAGTCCAGAATATAAAACCACTAAGTTTGATTTTGGCGAGCTAAAGTTCAACTCAGAAAAGGAATACGCCGAACTGGAAAACTACCGTCAATTAGCGGATGATGGCTACATTACCCTTACCCTGCTTAGCTCAAAAAAGAAATTCTTATCAAAAGATAGCAGCTATGTTTACAGTGCTAAATTGACCCAAAAGGCCAGCGAGTTTGTACTCAAACAAGACGCTAACCAAGCAACGGTTAAAGCGGTAACTTATGAACTTACGGATGAAAAACCTGTCGACTTCTCCAAAGTGAATGATGCAACGGCCAAAGTAACCGTATCCTTAAAAAAGACCAATACCCCCTTCGCCCCTTTCCAAAGGAAACCTGAAGAAAACAGCGAGTTCTTAACCAAAACCTATCGTTTAAAATATGATAAGGAAGAGGGTTGGAGAGTGAGGAAATAGTTTTCTAGGAACTAGGTATTAGGGGCAAGTAGTTAGTCGTAAGGATTAGAAGCATCGTCCGCCATTTCAGCTACAGCAAATAATAGCTGTAAGATTGCTTCGCAAAGCTCGCAATGACGCTCCTATTGATGTTTGCCATTCCAAAAATTTAACATAGTTGATTTTCCGATATCCTACAAAACCACTAAAGCGCTATCAGTCATAATGAAACGTTTAGGGGAAATTTTTGACTTTATCCTAATTGGTCTGGTAATTTTAATTATTGGCATTCCTTTACTCATATTTCATATCCTAAGTTATCCTTCTCGTCGTCTTGAAGAAAAAAAGTCCAAAAGAGATTACATCAACTATTTACATCGGATTGAGGGCAAAAACTTCTTTTGCTATAACAACAGAAAAAATGTACAAGAATTAATTGAAACTATTATTATTCCCAGGTTACCTAAAGATGTTGAAATAATCTTTCTAAACGGGAAAGTAATCGAGTCTGATTATGCTAAAACATTTATGTCTCGTGCTTTGTACAGCTTAAAAAACTATCAAAAATTCCCTCATTTAATGAAAATTAGAAATGGAGAAGTTTTGGATTTTTCGTTAAACAATACCTTTTACAATACGATTAATCAACAACAACCATTAGACAAGTTATTGGCGGAAATCAATCTTTTTTTTGATTTGGAGGAAAGTAAAGAGATTGCTTCGCAAAGCTCGCAATGACGCCTCTATTTGGGTTGCTACAATACTAACACCAAACTTCTTAAAACAAACCTGACAGCAATAAAACTCTTTGCGTTCTTGGCGATACTCTTCTTTTCTTTTTGTGTTAAAATTTAACCATAATCCCGTACATGTGGGATGAAGTATTCGCGAAGAACGCAAAGGCTGGGACGCTCCTATTTACATTCCTGCAATATCACCACCAAACTTTGTAAACTAAACCTGATAGCAACGAAAATACTTTTTGTTGTACTCACCGAACAAACCTCGCAGGTTTTAAAAACCTGTGAGGTTTAGGTAGTGCCAATGTCAAAAAGATTGAAGTGAATAGCAGGACTACAGTAACCTATGCAAATGGAAACCCTGCTTTTCAAAACCACAAAAACCACAAAACACTTATTTCACTACAAAAACGATAGATTTTATCAGCTCTATTATGACTTTTATTAAGGATTTGTTACGATAATATCTCCTGCAAAATACTTACCTTTGCGGGCATTAAAAATGCTAGCATTCAATGAGCTTAAACATCCATTACCAAGAGAACTTTAAAGACCGCCATATTGCGCCAAATGAGGCCGATACCAAGGCAATGTTAGAAACCGTGGGCGTTAATTCTATCGACGAATTAATTGAGCAAACGATTCCTGCAACCATCAGATTAAAGCAAGGTTTAAACCTTCCAGAAGCAAAATCTGAAGTTGATTATTTAAGTAGCCTTAAGCAAACGGCTTCTTTAAACAAAGTTTTCAAATCGTTTATTGGACAGGGTTATTATGACAACATTACCCCTGGTGTAATTTTACGTAACGTATTTGAAAATCCAGGATGGTACACACAATACACGCCATATCAGGCTGAAATTGCACAAGGTCGTTTACAGGCTTTGTTGAATTTCCAAACGATGGTGATTGACCTTACTGGAATGGAGATTGCCAACGCATCGCTATTAGACGAAGGTACGGCCGCTGCTGAAGCCATGTTTATGCAATACAGCTTGCGCAAAAAAGAGCAAGGCAACAAGTACTTTGTATCTGAAGCTATTTTTGCTCAAACCATTGATATTTTAAAAACCAGAGCTAATCCTTTCGGAATTGAGTTGGTTATTGGCAACCACGAAACTTTTGAACCTAATGCTGAGTTCTTTGGTGCAATTGTTCAATATCCAGCAGGCAACGGTGAAGTTTACGACTATAGCAATTTTGCCACTGCCCTACACGAGCAAAGTGTTAAATTAACCGTTATTGCTGATTTATTAAGCTTAACCTTATTAACTCCTCCAGGAGAATGGGGTGCTGATGTAGTAGTAGGTACTACACAACGTTTTGGTATCCCAATGGGATTTGGTGGTCCTCACGCGGCATTTTTTGCCACTAAAGATGAGTACAAACGTTCTATCCCAGGTCGTATTATTGGTGTAACCATTGATAGCAATGATAATTATGCCTTGCGTATGGCTCTACAAACTCGTGAGCAGCACATCCGTAGAGACAAGGCCACTTCAAATATTTGTACAGCACAAGCTTTATTGGCTATTATGGCTGGCTTTTATGCCGCTTATCATGGTCCAAAAGGCTTAAAATTAATTGCTGAACGTACGCACGGCTTAACAATTTCATTAGCCGAATCATTAAAAGCAATTGGCTACAAAGTAAACAACCAAGCTTATTTTGATACGATTGAAGTTGAACTTGGCGATTTAAAAGGTGCCATTCACAAAGATTGTTTAGACAACAACATTAACCTTAACTATAAAGGTGATAAAGCGACCATCTCATTAGACGAAACGACCAATTTTGAGGCTGTTAGTTTATTGGTTCGTATTTTTTCTAAAGTAAAAGCAATTGCTACGGACAGCGTAGTAGTGGTTGACAATGTAAGCTCTACTATTCCTGCTGCTTTACAACGTACTAGCGAATACTTAACTCACCCAGTATTTAACTCGCACCACTCAGAGCATGAAATGTTGCGTTACATCAAATCATTAGAGACTAAAGATTTATCACTTTGTCACTCGATGATAGCTTTAGGTTCATGTACCATGAAACTTAACGCCACTACAGAAATGATTCCTGTAACTTGGCCTGAGTTTAGCAAAATTCACCCTTTTGCGCCTAGCGACCAAGTTTTAGGTTACTACACTGTATTTGATGAATTGGATAAATGGTTGAGCGAAATTACTGGCTTTGCATCAATGAGTTTCCAACCTAATTCTGGTGCTCAAGGTGAATACGCAGGTTTAATGGTGATTAGAGCTTACCACCAAGACCGTGGCGATCATCACCGTAACATTGCTTTAATTCCTGCTTCGGCACACGGTACCAACCCTGCTTCGGCAGCGATGGCTGGAATGAAAATCGTAGTGGTAAAATCTACGGAAAAAGGTGAAATTGATGTAGAAGATTTGAAAGCTAAAGCTAAAGAGCATGCTGAAAATCTTTCTTGCTTAATGGTAACCTATCCTTCTACCCACGGTGTATTCGAAGAAAGCATTATCGAAATCTGTAAAGTAATTCACGAAAACGGTGGACAGGTTTACATGGATGGTGCGAACATGAACGCACAAGTAGGCTTAACTAGTCCTGCTAACATTGGTGCCGATGTTTGCCACTTGAACTTACATAAAACTTTCTGTATTCCTCACGGTGGTGGTGGTCCAGGTATGGGTCCTATCGGCGTAGCAGAACACTTGGTAAAATATTTACCAGGTCACGCAGTAGTAGATATTCAAAAAGAAAAATCTATCCACGCGGTATCTTCAGCACCTTGGGGTTCGGCCAGCATTTTGTTAATTTCTCACGCTTACATTGCTATGATGGGCGCTGATGGCTTAACCAATGCCACTAGATATGCCATTTTGAACGCCAACTATATGAAAGCTCGTTTAGAGCAACATTACCCAGTATTATACGCTGGTGCGAATGGTCGTTGTGCACACGAAATGATTTTAGATTGCCGTGGTTTCAAAAACTTCGGTATTGAAGTGGTTGACATTGCAAAACGTTTAATGGACTACGGTTTCCACGCTCCTACGGTATCATTCCCAGTAGCTGGCACCTTAATGGTTGAGCCTACTGAAAGTGAGCCTAAACATGAGCTAGACCGTTTCTGTGATGCATTAATTGCCATTAGAAGTGAGATTAGCCAAGTAGAGAATGGTGGTTTAGATAAAGTAGATAATCCATTGAAAAATGCTCCTCACACTGCTGCAGTAGTGACTGGAAACGAATGGAATCACGATTATAGCCGTCAAACTGCTGCTTTCCCACTACCTTACGTAGCCGCTTATAAATTCTGGCCTTCGGTAGGTAGAGTGAATGATAGTCACGGTGACCGCTCATTGATTTGTGCTTGTCCTCCGTTAGAAAGCTATATGGAAGAAGAAGCAACTGCATAATCTTCACATTAAATGATACAGAAGCCCGAACCTAAACCGTTCGGGCTTTTTTGTGTAACCTGCTTTTTGGTTTCTGCGTCTCAAACAGTAAAACCATAAAACGTGAAGAAATTATTTCTAATCATCGCTTTGATAGCGATGTTTTTATCCCCAGTATATGCACAAATCAATGAGAAAAAGATAGATAGCTTGCTTTCTGCCCTATTTACAGATAAAGATGGTCCTGGCGGTGCCTTTCTGATTGCCAAAGCTGGAAAACCTATTTATCAAAAAGCTTTCGGCAAAGCCAATATCGAATTGGGAGTAGATATGACAACTCAAAACATTTTTCAACTAGGTGCGATCACCAAGCAGTTTACGGCTATTGCTATTTTAATGCTAGAAGAAGAACATCTACTTTCTACTCAAGACCCTATTTCCAAATACATTCCTGATTATCCCAATGGAGATAAAATCACCATCCATCACCTCCTCACTCATACTTCAGGCATTAAAGATTTTACCAAAATGAAATCTATCTCGCAAATTGCTCAAAAGGACCTCAGTCCAAAGGAACTGGTTGATTTCTTTAAAAATGAACCTGTAGATTTTTTACCTGGGGAGAAATTTGAATACAACAATTCTGGTTATGCGGTATTAGGCTACATTATCGAACTCATCACACAAGATACCTATGAGCATTACATCCAGAAAAACATCTTTACCAAAGCAGGCATGGCCAACTCTAGATATGCAAGCGATGTAGCCATCATTAAAAAAAGAGCTTATGGCTATCAGCAAAAGAACAACCAATACGTTAACAAAACCAAAATCAGCTTTAGCATACCTTATTCCTCCGGTTCATTAATGTCTACTATAGGTGATATGTTAAAATGGCAAAATGCCTTAAACCAAAACACCTTACTCAAAGCTAGCAGCAGCAAAAAAGCTTTCACCGCTTACCAACTGAACAATGGTACCTTTATTAATTATGGATATGGTTGGCACATCAGCGCAATCAATGGCTTTCCTTCTAGAGAACATGGAGGAAGCGTATTTGGCTTCAAAACAATGGGCGTTTATCTGCCCCAACAGGATATTTACGTGATTGGTTTGAGCAATTGCGACTGTAACTCTCCTACACAGGTGACTAGAGATATAGCTAAATTGGTTTTAGAAATGCTTAAAAAAGAAGACTAAAGCACTTTCAACCAACCGACGATATTTTCGGAAGCAATCAATTGAAAATCTTCAAAAACACCAATTACATTTACAGTTTTTCCAATTGCCAAGCTGGTTTTAATGCCTGCGTTTACATTAGGATAATCTAATAAAGACTGATTATTTGCTGTAATTTTAAGTGTTTTTAGGGGTCTTGTATCCACAAGAGATTTATTGGAAACATAACCAGTTTTTCCGTCGGGTAATTCTATTTTATAATAGTTACTGGTGAGGGCCAGTACACGAGCCACAGTATTTTGTTTCAACATTGCTGTTGGTTGCAGTGGTAAACGATTTGAAATTTCGGCAGACTTGCTTGTACGCATGGTAGCGTTTAGCTTCGTAATATCTCCATTGATATTAGGAACTGGAGGAACTACTGGGTCAATAAACGGAAGCGGGTCAATTGCACCACCACTGGTGTACACTCCAAAATGGAGATGTGGCGGGGTAGTTTTGGCATTGCCCGTATTGCCCATCAATCCTAAGGTATCTCCTATCACCACTTCTTGACCAGCAGTTACTAATTGTTCGTCTAAGTGGGCGTAATACAAAGTGTAGTCCTTTCCTTTTGGTCTGAACCAAACTACCTTACCACCCAAATTATTTTCGTTAACTCCTGTAACTGTACCTTCTGAAACGGCTATTACGGGTGTCCTAAAAGCGGAAAAAATATCTATTCCCTCGTGCCGCCGAGTATCGTTATCTCTACCCACTCCAAAAAAACTCTGAATTTGCTTTCGGTTCACGGCTTTTAAAGGATAGGCCAAGGAAGGACCAATTATCAATTCCAAGGTGTAGGACCCATTGCCCAAAAGTTCTGGCTGTAAACGCAAGAAGTAATCGCCGCTCCGTTTTGCTTCCAGTTGTAAATCTGAACCTAGGCTATCGGCAAAAGACAATAGTTTAAACTCGCCATTATCGTTTTGCTCCCACATATCCATATAAATGGAAAAACCATTTACCGATTGCTTGTTCAGCTTGGCCGTAAGCATTTGGCCTCGTTCCAACCTAAACTTGAAACTAGCGCCATCCAATTTATCTGCTGCAAAATATCCCGTTTCTTTATAGGGAACTTTAACCTCAGAGGCACTTTGCAACAAGGTATTGGCTTTGCTAATCCATCCGCTTCCCATGGTACTTTGGTTAAGGCCAGCATTTAATAACTTTCTTTCATATTGTTGGTGCGGTGAAGAAGGCTTTAACAAGTTAAAAGGTCCACTTTTACATGCGGCTATTAAAGTACAGGTACACACCAATAAAATATATTTCCATTTCAGGCTCATTAACATCAACTTATTTGGTGAGTAAAACTTCAATCATATGCGGTAAAACATCAATTTCCCAAGTATGCTGGGTGGTTTCCATCAATTCGTCGTCCACATGAATGTCCTTAGTATCTAATTTGATTTTAAATTGATTTACGGCAATGGGTTTAATTGGAAATTGAGGCTTTTTTCCTGCCACTATTTCTTCCAAATATTTAATAACCAGCGGACGTTGTTTAGCCTTAACCAAAACAAGCTCCAGCATTCCATCACCTGGGTTGGCATTTTTAGCAAGCATCAATTTAGGGCCTAACCTTGAGATATTGAGCAGTTCAATCATCAAGAACTCATCACTAAGTTCCTTGCCGTCAAAAAGTACTGTCGCTGGAATTGGCTGATAATGCTTGGCCAAATGTAACAAGGCCTGATGAGCTTCCAATACCTCATCATTAGGATCCTCAAAAGGTGTTTTTGGCTGTTCGTCCATCCATTTGATTAAGGCAGGAAAAAGACCAAAACCGAACGATTCGATAAAATGCTTTTCTTCCTTACGTGTTTTGGCTACACCTATATCTAGCTTCTGTAATTTTCCCTGTTTCCACGATTCGGCATTTAACCTCAAGTTTTCTTCGATTCCTAACGAACTGGCGATGTTATTGGCTGTCCCCAATGGTAAAATGGCAAGGGGCCTTTTGTACTTCAGTTTCTTATCCAACATCGCCAATACTACTTTTCGTACCGTCCCATCTCCGCCAGCAACTGCGATATACTTTACATCAGAAGCAATTTTCTTCATGATTTTTTTCTTTGAAGAACCATAGTTGCAGCGATATCCAGCTGCATTGAGCATTTCCATCAAATGTTCGGCTTCATGCTCTTCGGCCCCCGCCGTAGGATTGTGTACTATCTGTATTTTCGTCTGATCGATTTTCATAACTACGCTATTTTCAAAGTCATTAAGGCATTAAATCACCTTATTTTCATTTCTTGTCAACAATAAGAGCCTTACAATAGTTTTTAATACATCACTAAAAAATATTGGTAATGAATATATTAATCACCAACGACGATGGGATTTACAGCCCAGGGATAGCCGCTTTGGCACAAATTGCACTTAGTTTTGGTACCGTTAGAATTGTAGCACCTGATGTAGAGCAATCTTCAATGGGACATGCCATTACCCATTCGAGGCCACTTACGTATAAAAAATCACCTATTACCTTCGAAGGCATTGAAGCTTTTCGCGTGAATGGCACACCAGCAGATTGTGTGGCTTTAGGCTTGCACATGTACCCAGATACGCAAGTGGTATTATCGGGAATAAACATGGGCCCTAACTTGGGAAACTCCATGTGGCACTCGGGAACTTTAGCTGCAGCCAAGCAAGCAGTACTTTTAGGGGTCAAGGGAATTGCCTTAAGCACGCCCGTAGGAAAAACAGAACCAGATTTTTCGATATTGAAACCCTTTGTGGAACAATGTCTTGAAATGCTTTTCGAAACCAGCGAAAGCGCCTTATATAACGTGAACTTCCCTCAACGCCCTACACAAATCAAATGGACAAGGCAGTCGGTAAGCTTGTATGACGGAACAGTAATTCCAGGTGAAGACCCAATGGGCAGAAAAAACTTCTGGATCTCGGTAAAGGCTCTAGAGCAGGCTGAAGAATATAGTGACAGATGGGCCATGGAACACAATTACGTTTCTATCACGCCTTTAAGGTTAGATTTAACGGACGAAGTGAGGTTGAAGGAGAAAATAGGTAGTTAGGGATTAGTGGTTAGGAGCTAGTTACTAGTGGTTAGTTGCTAGTGATTAGTCCCGAGACTTCGGGATTAGTAGTTAGTATTTAGATAACTGGTTGCTTAAATTCCCCTCTTTTAGAGGGGTGCCCAACGGGCGGGGTGTTTTTGATTAGGAACTAGTAGCTAGGAATTAGGGGTTAGTCCCGAACCTTCGGGAGTGGTTAATAATAAGCTATTTGGCTGGTTCCTAACCCCTAGTCCCTAGCCCCTAATATATTTTACATACAGGAAACATTGAATACGCATTGATTTTGCAACTTTGATTTCAATTTTATTTAGAGAATATGAGTTTAGAAAATAAAGTAGCCTACATTACTGGCGGTACAAAAGGAATTGGCTTTGGCATTGCTGAGGCTTTGGTTAAAGCAGGTTTAAAAGTGGCCATCTCTGGCAGAAAACAAGCTGACGTAGAAAAAGCTAAACAGGATTTAGGTGGAGATAACGTATTGGCCATTGCCTCTGACGTTAGGAATTTTGAGGACGAGCAAAAAGCGGTGGAGCAAATCGTTGCTACTTTTGGCAAATTGGATATCGTGATTGCCAACGCTGGTTTGGGTAAATTTGCCCCTATTGACCAATTGAGCTTAGAAGATTGGAACGCAATGATAGACACCAACTTAACAGGTGTTTTCCATACGTTAAAAGCAAGTGTAGAGCAGCTTAAAGCCAATAAAGGTTATTACATTTCTATTGCGAGCTTAGCGGGTACTAACTTTTTCGCAAATGGTGCTGGATACAACGCTTCTAAATTCGGCGTAGTTGGTTTTACACAAGCAGCCATGTTAGATTTAAGAGAGCATGATATCAAATCAACCACCATTATGCCTGGTTCCGTAACTTCACATTTTAATGAGCATGAACCCAATGAGGCAGATGGCTGGAAAATACAGCCAGAAGATTTAGGTCAAATGGTTGTTGATTTGCTGAACTTAAATCCGAACGTACTTCCTTCTAAAATAGAAGTAAGACCAACCAAAACAAAATAAGGTAAAACAGCCACAGATGCGCAAATAATCATCATCTGTGTATCTGTGGCTAAATCAAAACACTAACTCAACTGCTCTACCGCACTAAACTGTTCCATTAAGTGCTGTTCGTACTTTTCTTTATAGTTTGCTATTCTTTCTGGAGTGGCATTTTTCTCCAAATCATGAAAATGAAATCCAGGAATACGGGTCATGCCCGTAAATTGGTTCATCTTATGGAAACCAAACAATACGCCTTTATCTACCGAAGTTTGGTCGAAAAACTCTCCTTCTAAAGTAAAAGCCGTTTCTGGCGCATTCCAAGTGCTGGTAACCATATACTTTTTACCATGCATCAATCCGCCGGTACCATAATTGATTTCTGGGGTTGCTCTTGAACGACCGTCACTGGCGTAAATGCCATTTTGGTGTCCTGCGGTAAATACCTCGTCAATATAGTGCTTCAATTTATTAGGTACCTGGAACCACCAGATCGGCGTGTGATAAATAATCACATCAGCCCATTTAAAGTTTTCTACTTCAACAACAGGCTCATAAACGTCGTTGATATTGGTTGTCCTCACTTCATATCCATTAGATTTTAAAATAGCTATGGTCCAATCAGTTAAAGTGGTATTGAATTTCCCGCCAGAGTGAGCAAAATGCTGTCCTCCGTTGATGATGAATATTTTTTGCATGTCAATTATATTTAAACTGATGCAAATGTCCTAAGTATTTTTATATAATTAAAATAACTTAAATTGTATATTTGTATCATAATAATTATAGATATGCAATTAAATCTGGAGTGGTTAAGAACTTTTAAGACGATATATGAAACGGGCACCCTGTCCGCCGCTGCACAGGCACTATATATTTCTCAACCAGGCGTTAGCTTGCACCTCAATTCATTAGAGGCTTATACGGGATATAAATTATTTGATAGGGCTGCACGTAAAATGGTACCTACGGAAAGAGGGAAAATCCTATACAATTTCATCATAGACCCAATTAAGAAACTGGAGACGGCAGAACAACATTTCCATAAACGCTCCCAGGCCGACCGAGCCACCATTAGCGTGGGTATGTGCTTCGAGACCTTTCAATATACCTTGGAAGAACATATTCCCGAGCTTCCATTCAATGTCATCATCAAATTTGGTGAATACCCGCAAATGCAACAGGATTTAGACAATGGAGTGCTAGATTTGATCATTACCCCACAAAAAGGCAATCAAAAAAATCTGCTGTACGATGCGTTTTCCAAAGAAAAAATTGTGCTGGTAGCCGGGAAAAACACCGAGATAGATTTCCTGCAACAATGGTTAAAGGATGGTAAATTTAAAGAGGCTACACAATTTTTAAAGCAACAACTGTGGTACAGCACCGCAGGCGATATGGAGCACCTTAAAAATTTCTGGCTAAAGAATTTTGGTGAACATCCAGATTTTCGTCCCAACTATATTGTGCCTAATATTAGTTCAATATTGCGCTGTTTAAGCAATGCCAACGGTTTTTCTATCGTTCCCGATTTCCTCTGCAAAGAAGCTATCGAAAACAAAAAAGTGAAAATGGTTTGGCAAGGAATACAACCATTGGAAAACACGCTCTACTTTGGCAAAAGGAAAAATACCATTTACCACCACGAGCTCGAACAGCTGGAAGACATTTTTAAGCAAAAATGGGAAACTAAATAAGATGTTACTTCTCTTTCAACAATTGCTCCTTATAACCTGTCAAGGTTTCTACCTCTGCCTTTGGTAGTTTAGGGAATTGCAAATTCAGGCTTTCTAGCTTTTCAGCAATAATTTGGCTCACCGCCAAACGGGTGTACCACTTTTTATCTGCCGGAATAACATACCAAGGTGCTTCATCGGTAGAAGTTTCGTTCAACGCCTCTTCATACGCCTTCATATAATCGTCCCACAATGCCCTTTCCTTGATATCTGCAGAAGAAAACTTCCAGTTTTTGGTAGAATCTTCTATCCTATCCAAGAAGCGTTTTTTCTGTTCGTCTTTAGATACATTTAAAAAGAACTTCAAAATGACCACACCGTTATTGGTTAAATGTTTTTCAAAATTCCGAATGCTCTCGTAACGGTTCTTCCAAAAATCTTTATCTATCTGATCTACAGAAGCATAATTGGGCAGTTTTTCAGATAAGACATACTCTGGGTGCACTTTACAAACCAGTACATTTTCGTAATGTGAACGGTTATGAATGCCAATCCGGCCCCTTTCGGGCAATGCTTTATAATGTCGCCACAAAAAATCATGGTCATATTCCTCTGAATTTGGTGTTTTAAAGCTATACACTTGACATCCTTGGGGATTTAATCCAGACATCACATGTGCAATGGCACCATCTTTACCTGCGGCATCCATCGCCTGAAAGATAATCAGCACCGCCCTCGAATCAGCAGCATATAACACTTCCTGATACTTGGCCAGCTCCTCCTTTACCCTATCCAACTCGCTCTTACCAACCTCTTTATCCAGATGTCCATTATAATCTGTATCAAAATCAGCTATTTTTATTTTTTTGCCTGGCTTCACCAGATACTTGTCGGTATTTGTCTTAACAGTCATAATAATTAGTTAATAGTCAAAAAAGATGCGTTTGTAAGGATATTTTTAAAGATAGAACTAAAATTAAGAAAATTAAATACGTTAATTTGTATTGTTTGTTTTAACACTATTTAACAAATATTTTTTTACCTTTTTTATCATCTTTATAGCATGTTTAAGGAAATCAAAAATAAATATCTCAGGTATTTAATCATCTTTATATATTTCATCATCCTATTCTTTTGTGCGCTGCAAATCAACTTTTTATGGTTGTTTGGCTACTCTCCTTCTTATTCCGACATTAAAAAACCTTCGCAACGTGTGGGCTCTGAGCTATACACTTCCGACGGCAAACTGATTGGTCGTTACTTTAAGGAAAACCGTACGCCAGTAGCTTTCAACGAGATTTCCAAAAACGTGGTGAATGCCTTGGTAGCTACAGAGGATGTACGTTTTTACAAGCATAACGGTATCGATATCCAAGCATTGGGCCGTGCTGTGGTAGGTATGGGTAAAGAAGGTGGCGCCAGTACCATTACACAACAATTGGCCAAAAACCTTTACAGAACCCGCTACAACAAATCATCGGGCTTAGTTAAACGCATATATCTAGTAAGAACCATTATTCCAAAACTCAAGGAATGGATGACAGCCATTAAACTCGAATCCAACTATAGCAAAGACGAAATATTGACCATGTACCTTAATACGGTATCATT
Source organism: Pedobacter sp. ASV17 (assembly GCF_016429065.1). GTDB lineage: Bacteria > Bacteroidota > Bacteroidia > Sphingobacteriales > Sphingobacteriaceae > Pedobacter. The sequence goes on along the minus strand of NZ_JAELTX010000003.1, from coordinate 51,466 downwards.
TGGCAACAACACCTACGGAATTAAAACCGCTTCACGCATCTATTTCAACAAGGAAGCCAGTCAGCTTACTGTACCTCAAGCAGCTTTATTGGTGGGTATGTTAAAAGCAACCACTTCTTACAACCCTATTAAAAATCCAGAAAAGTCTTTAGAAAGAAGAAATGTAGTGCTCTCGCAAATGAGCAAATACAATTATCTGCCTAAAACAGAACTTGAGAAATACAAAACCTCACCAATAGGTATTGAAGCAGGAAGTGATGATGAGGGTAGCGAAAATGATTCGTATTTAAGAACCGCAGTAGATAAATATTTGGAGAAATGGTGCGACGATAACAATTACAATCTTTACGAAGATGGATTGAAAATTTACACTACCATCGATTCTAAACTTCAAGGCTACGCAGAAGACGCGGTTAAAGACCAAATGCGGGTCTTACAACGTAGATTTTATAGTGTTTGGGGAAATGAAGACCCTTGGGAAGATAGTGAGCGCAAAAAGGTAGATTATCCTGACAGGGCTAAAAAAAACTTACCTATTTATGCCATATTGCAAAAGAAATTCCCAAATCAGCCCGATTCTGTTGAAGCTTATTTCAACAAAAAGAAAAAGATGAAAATCTTTTCTTACAAAGGTGATAGAGACACTTTGTTTTCTACCATGGACTCGATCAGATACTATGGCAAAATTCTGAATACTGGAATGATGACCATGGAGCCTAGAAGTGGAAAAATCAAGGTTTGGGTAGGTGGTATCGACCATAAGTTTTTCAAATACGACCATGTTAACCAAGCTAAACGACAAGCAGGCTCCACTTTTAAACCCTTTGCTTATTTAGCGGCATTGGAAAGTGGCATGAGCCCTTGCGATAAATTCACCGACAAACCTGTACGCATTGCTTATCAGGATAAAGGCGAAACCAAATATTGGGAACCTAAAAATGCAGACTGGAGCTACAGCTATCAAGAAATGTCTTTACGTTGGGCCATGGGTCGTTCAGTAAATACCATTACAGCACAAGTAACTGAAAAAGTGGGTTGGGACAATGTGGTAAAATGGGCGCATGAATGCGGTATCGACAGCCATTTGGAGTCAGTTCCTTCAGTAAGTTTGGGTTCTAATGATGTTACGGTATATGAAATGGTAAAAGCTTATGGAACTTTCTTAAATGAAGGTAACAAGGTGGATCCTATCCTAGTGGAGAAAATTACCGACCAAAACGACAACGTGATTGAAGAATTTGTGGCTAAAACCAAACGTGCCTTAAGCGAGGAAATTGCTTGGTTAATGCTTTACATGTTTAGAGGTGGCGTAGATGAACCTAGAGGTACTTCACAAGCCTTGTTTGAATGGGATTTATTCAAGAAAAACAACCAAATTGGTGGCAAAACAGGAACATCATCTGATTATGTAGATGCTTGGTATATGGGGATCACCAAAGATTTGGTAACAGGTGTTTGGGTAGGTTGCGATGAACGTACGGCACACTTTAAAAATGGCGAACAAGGCGAAGGTTCAAGAACTGCCCTTCCTATTTTCGCTAAGTTTATGGAGAAGGTTTATAAAGATCCTACCAGTGGCTACACTTACGGTCCTTTTCCTAAACCTAAGGTAGAAATTACCCGCACTTACAATTGCCCTAGTCCTCGAATTCAGGTTGACACCGCACAAACAGATTCTGTTTCGGTTGATTCAACAGCAGTAGATATGCCAATTGTAGAGCAGCCAGAACCTATAAAAATTGAGCAGCCTAAAGTTGAGGAGAAAAAACCTACAGAAAGCCAGCCTAAGCAAGAACCTGTAGCTACCGTTCCTTTAACCAGAAAAGAAGAAAGAGAATTAAAAAGAAAGCAAAGGAAAGAGCAAAAGGAGAAAGAAAAAGAGCAGAAGAATAACAATCAGTAAGCTTTTCCTTAAATTTAAATATGCTCACGAAAATGCCAAAAGCCTTAAATTATTCATTTATGAACAATTTTTTAAAACAATCTATCTTTATCGCATTCCTCATGCTGACTTTTGTGGTCACTGCAAATGCGCAATATTTCGGGCAAAACAAAGTTCGATACAAGAACGAGAAATTTAAGGTGATGGAAACACCGCATTTCGAAATCTACTACTATCTGAAAAACGAAAAGATGGTAAAGAAATTCGCACAAGATGCGGAAACTTGGTATAAAATGCACCAAGAGATTTTTAGGGATACCTTTTTAAAGAAAAACCCTATCATTCTTTACAACAACCATCCCGACTTTCAGCAAACCACTGCCCTACAGGGCGAAATTGGCATAGGAACAGGCGGGGTAACCGAAGCTTTCAAAAACAGGGTAATTATGCCTATGATGGAGCTTGGAAGCCAAACCAGACACGTTTTAGGCCACGAGTTGGTGCATGCATTCCAATACCACCTTTTACTGGAGAAAGATTCAATCCCATTAGAAAACGTTGGACAAACGCCACTTTGGATGGTTGAGGGTATGGCCGAGTATTTATCGGTAGGTAAAAAAGATGCCTTTACCTCGATGTGGATGCGAGATGCACTTTTAAATAGAGATATCCCTTCTTTGAAAGACCTTACCAATTCCAATAAATATTTCCCTTACCGCTACGGTCAAGCTTTCTGGACCTTTGTAGGTTCACTTTATGGCGATACGACTATTGTTCCGCTATTTAAAGCAACTGCTAGATTTGGTTACGAAAATGGTATTAGATACACCTTCGGTTACGATGACAGGACCTTATCTGGTTTATGGAAAAATGCTATTGAACAGCATTATCGCCCAATGTTGAGACCAGATAGTTCTCAGATCAGAATTTCGGGCGCTAAAATTATCGACAACAAAAATGCAGGCAACATGAACGTTGCTCCTGCCATTAGCCCCGACGGAAAATACCTAGCTTTCCTTTCTGAAAAAGATTTATTTGGAATTGATTTATTCCTTGCCGAAGCTAAAACCGGAAAAATCATCAGGAAATTGAGCAGTCAAATATCCAACTCCCATATCGATGATTTCAACTTTTTGGAATCTGCTGGAGCTTGGTCGCCAGATAGCAAGAAATTTGCATTCAGTATATTCAGCAAGGGCCGAAATCAATTGATGGTGATTAATATTGAAAATGGCAAAGTGTTAATGAAGGAGAAAATGGACAAGGTGGAACAATTTGGCAACCTCACTTGGTCTCCAAATGGTAAAGACATTGCTTTTTCTGGAATGGTGGAGGGCCAAAGTGATATCTTCTCTTACAATTTAGACACTAAACAAGTTACCCAAATTACGGACGATGAATACTCGGATTATGCGCCTAGTTATTCTCCTGACGGCACCAAAATAGTTTTCTCGTCAGACCGCGCAGCTGTACAAGCTAAAAATCAAAATGCGGTAAACCCAATCAATTTAACCATTTACGACATTGCCACTAAAGCATTAAGCAACGTTCCTGTGTTTCCAGGAGCAAATAACCTTAATGCCCAATTCTCTGGCGATAGCAAACGTATCTTCTTCCTGTCTAACAGAGATGGTTTCAGAAACCTTTACGAGTACAACTTAGAAAACAGTAATTTAAAACAACTGACCGACTATTTTACGGGAATTAGTGGCATTACAGAGTTTTCTCCTGCCATTACTGTTTCTAGAAACGACGATATCATCTATAGCTACTACCGCTATCAACGTTATACGCTTTACAACTCGGCCTACAGCAATTTCAAGGCAAAAGATGTAAACGCTAATGATGTGAATTTTGACGCGGCCATTTTGCCTCCGAAAGAAAATATCGGGGTAAATATCGTCAACTCCAACCTTGGCAATTTCAACAGGTTTGAACGTACCCACCTTGATTCACTAAGAAACATTCGCTACCGTCCGAAATTTAAGCTTGATTATTTAGCAAATAGTGGTGGTATTGGGGTTAGCACCAGTCGTTTTGGTACAGGTATGCAAGGCGGTATCATGGGTATGTTTAGTGATATTGTAGGGCAAAACCAAATTGTTGCCAATTTAGCCATCAACGGAGAAATTCAGGATTTCGGAGGTATGGCAGCTTACATCAATCAAGCTAGCCGCATCAATTGGGGTGGTTCAGTATCACACATTCCTTACATCACAGGTTTTTTCACTAGAGACATCACTAGAGAAAGTCCAACGGCTACCCCCTATTTAGTTGAAAGAACCAATATTCTAAGAACTTTTGAAGATCAGCTCCAACTTTTCACGGCCTATCCATTTAACAAAGTCCACAGATTTGAATTGGGGGGTGCAGTGTCTAGGTACAGTTATAGAGTTGATCGTTTTAACAATTATTATCAACTAAGTGATGATGAGAAACAGATTTTAGGTTATGCTGGTTCTGATAGAGAGAAGTTAAATAAAGATGAGATCACAAGCTATTTAGGCACTCCGCTAAAATCATTTAGCATATTTCAAACCAATGCCTATTTTGTAGGTGACAATTCCATTTTTGGAGTTACCGCCCCATTAGATGGTTTTAGATATAGAGTAGGTGCAGAAAAATATTTTGGCGATTACAACTTCGTTGCGGTAACGGCAGATTTGAGAAAGTACTTTAGGTTTAAACCTGTTACCCTTGCCGTACGCGGCTATACTTATATGCGTATTGGTAGAGATGGTGAAAACCTTTACCCATTATATGCGGGCTACAATTACCTAATTAGAGGTTATGAGCCTAACTCATTCTACAATAACCAAAACCTGAATAATAGTAATTTCGACATCAATCAACTTTCGGGAAGTAAGCTGGCGGTATTTAATCTAGAATTGAGGCTGCCTTTTACAGGACCGAAAAAACTGGCGCAAATTCCTTCTGGGTTTTTATTTACCGATCTTAATCTTTTCTTTGATGCAGGCGTAGCTTGGACAGAAGATTCTAGAGTGGTTTTTAAAAGTCAACCTAGCAACGTGCTGTTGCCAGATGGACAGCCTTACGAGCGTGTTCCTGCTTTAAGTGCTGGTATATCATTAAGGGTTAACGTACTTGGAGCGATGATATTAGAACCTTATTACGCCTTCCCTTTCACTCGTAAAGACATTAAAGGTGGCGTATTTGGTTTGACCTTTGCCCCTGGTTGGTAAAAATCAAATAGCGAATAAACAACCATATTTAAAAGGAGTCCCGAACGTTCGGGACTCCTTTTATTTTATACCGTAAAAGGCAATAATGATTGATTATTTATTTTTTGGTGCATATACATGCTTTCAAAATCCAAGCCAGCAGTTAAATCAATCCAATCTGGATTACATGAACGCACCAACCTTTCTTTTTGAGCTCTTGTAAACCTGCTCACCATCTTAAATCTACTTAACGCCTGTTCCTCTGTTCTAAATTCTTCAAAATATACCAAGCGGGTAAGTTGTTGCGCACTATCAAAGAATAGATTTGGCATTTTCTTGTAAAAATCAAGGGTCTTCATCAAATCAGCACTCATACCTACATGTAAAGTGGTTCTGTTTCTGTCGGTAACGATATAAACGATCTTTTTCATAATTGCTACAACTAAGGGTTAAAAACTAATTATATTAGATAAAATTTGGCGATACAAATTATAATTACTAATTTTATTGGCATAATAATACTAACAATTTTAGTAAAAACAAATTTATTTTAAATTATTTTCATATGTCTAACATTTCAGCTAACCTTAAATACTTAAGAAAGAAAAACGGCTTAACACAGCAACAATTTGCTGATAACATGGAAATTAAGCGATCTTTAATAGGTGCTTACGAAGAAGACAGGGCGGAGCCAAAATATGATTTACTAAAAAAAATAGCAGAATACTTCGAATTAACCATCGATGAATTCATTAACGAAAAGATAAACGACAACTGGAAGCCCAAGCCAAAAAGCCAAGGCTCCAACCTAAGAGTATTGAGCATCTCAGTAGATAAAGACGATAATGAAAATATCGAACTGGTTCCAGTTAAAGCCAGTGCCGGTTACCTGAATGGCTTTTCTGATCCTCAGTACATCCAAGAGCTACCAAGATTTCAGCTTCCAATCCCCTCTCTTAAACAAGGTACTTATAGAGCTTTCGAAATCAAAGGTGATTCGATGCTTCCTATACAGTCGGGCAGTATCATTATTGGCGAGTACCTAGAAAATTGGAACGACATCAAAATTGGCGACACCTATGTAATCATCAGCAAAAATGAAGGTGTAGTTTACAAACGCGCAGGAAATAAATTCAAAGAAGATAGAGAACTAAAACTGATTTCAGACAACAAGGTGTATGATCCCTATGCCATTGCTGCAGAAGACATTTTAGAAATATGGAAAGCAAAAGCATACTTCTCTACCGCTTTACCTGATCCAACACCAGAACCAACCATTGAAACCTTATCTACCATGATGGCTCAAATGCAAAAGTCAATTTCTCAATTAAACAAAAATTAACATTTTTTAACAGCTAGTTATTTAAACCAATAGCCGCTCATTACATCTCAATAGTAAAATGAAACTTAATTAAAATTGAGATGAGAAAATTATTGTATACGGTAGCATTTGTTGCACTAGGTTTTGCAACAAGCTACGCACAAAGACCAACAAAGAGCAGAGGTACTGCCGAAGAGAGAGCAGAAAAAGCGGCAACTGCCATGCAACAAAAACTAAGCTTGAACGATGAACAGAAATCTAAAATCAAGCAAATAGAACTCGATAGATTTAAACAGCACGATGCTTTGCGTCAAAAAGATGAGACAACCAGGAAAGCCAAATTTGAAGAAAGAAAAGCTGACATGAAAGCACATCAAGATAAAATTGACGCAGTGCTAACTCCAGAACAAAAAACAAAACTGGCTGCTTCAAGAGCGGAAATGAAGGGCAAAATGAAAGAACGTCTTAAAGAAAGAAAAGGCAGACCTCAAAAAGCTCCAAAAACAGAAGAAGGTAAATCATAAGCAAAAACTCTGTCACATTGAGCTTGCAACTTGTCAAATTGAACTGTCCTTTGTCACATTGAGCTTGTCGAAATGTACAAGGCTTCGACAAGCTCAGCCTGACATCATAAAAAAGCATTCCGTGCAATTATGTACGGAATGCTTTTTTTTATAAGCTATTTCAAATAACCACCCTTATTTAAAACCTCGGCCCAAACTTGGTAACCCGCGGGAATTAAATGTAAACCATCCTTAGTCAATTCAGCTTTCAATCTTTTTTGCTCATCTAAAAAGTGAGGATAAAGATCGATAATGGTAACATTTTTTGCAGCGAGTTTCCTAATCTCATCATTTAGATACAGGATATGTTCATCCTTGCCGTAATGGTTCTTAAATTTTTCGAAAGAAGCATTGACGGGCAACATGGTATAAAAATAAATCTGCGTTTTCTTTGAACCCTCTCTAATACGCAGTATCATCTTCTTATAATTGCCCAAGATTACACTATCAGGAATATTTCTTGAAATATCGTTAATACCAATCAGGATAAACACCTTTGCTGGCTTTCTGTTAATCACTTCCTGCAAGCGCTCCAACACGCCAAAAGTAATGTCGCCAGATATCCCTCTGTTTTTTGCTTGTGGCAGATTGAGCAACTTAGCCCAATCGGTTCCAGCGGTAATACTGTTTCCCAAAAAGATGTAATCCTTTTTAGCGATTGGCTCATCATTAAACTTCTGTACCAATTCTTTGTACTTACCTGGACGGTAAGTGGTATCATAACTAAGGGTTTGTGCATTTGCATTGCCAAACCACAACAAAGTAATTAAAGCAACAAGAACAAAAAATCTATTTTTTATAGTCATAAACATTTCCATTAATGAGACAAAGGCGTAAGATTAGCTAAATTTTTCTTTTCTCTATTCCAAGTGAATGCCGTAAAGAAGATTGCTAAAATACTAGAAATTGCAATAGTAATAAAACAAGCATCCCATCCATAGCTATCTACCAAACCACCCAGGGCTGCATTTGCCAATAAATCGCCAATAAAATAACCGAACAATCCAGTTAAACCAGCCGCTGTACCTGCCGCCTTTTTAGGCACCAAATCTATAGCTTGTACACCAATTAGCATTACAGGCCCATAAATAAAGAAACCAATTGCCCAAAGAGAAAGATTTTGCAACAAATGATGATTTGAAGTTTTCCAATAAACAATTACCCCTAATAAGGTGAAAAACATATAAATAATTGTTACAGGCGCTCTTCTTCCCTTAAATAATTTATCACTCATAACCCCACAAAGCAAAGTACCTGGAATAGCAGCCAACTCATAGCCGCCAGATGCCCAAGCCGCTTCGGCTTGTGTATAGTTTTTCGCCTCCTGTAAAAAAGTTGGTGCCCAATTGATAATACCGTTCCTCACTAAATAAACAAAGGCGTTAGCAATGGCAATAAACCAAAGCAATCTGTTATTGAATACATATTTGAAGAAAATTTCTTTGGCGGAGAACTCTTTTTCCTGTGTCTTGGCGTCGTAACTTTTAGGATAATCATTATTGTATTCTTCTATAGCCGGCAAACCAACAGATTGCGGAGTATCCCTAACAAACAAGAATGCCACAAAAGCAAATAGAATAGCCACCAATCCTGGAAAGTAAAGTTTGGCATGCCAATCCGAAAACAACTCTAAAGCTAAAACGGTTAATGGCCCTACCAAAAAACCTCCCACGTTGTGCGCTAAATTCCAAATAGACATTGCGGTACCTCTTTCTCTTACAGAATACCAATGTGCCACAACCCTACCGCATGGAGGCCAACCCATACCTTGCACCCATCCATTAATGAACAACAGGCCAAACATAAGCCCTATAGACGAAGTCGCAAAGGGGACAATTCCCATAAAAATCATCGTAAAAGCAGACAGTACCAATCCGATAGACAGAAAATAACGAGCGTTACTCCTATCTGAGATATTGCCCATTAAAAATTTACTGAAACCGTAAGCTATTGAAAGTGCTGAAAAAGCAAATCCCAGTTGCTTTTTACTGAACCCTCCATTTTCTTCTAATTGAAGATCAGGAATAGCAAAAGAAAAGTTTTTACGGACAAAGTAGTAGGCGGCATAACCTACAAAAATACCTACAAAAACCTTGATTCTTTCTTTACTATATATTGACTTTACTATATCTGGGGGTAATAACGGCTGATGCGCTGCTGGTTTTGGAAATATTCTAAATCCCATATGGTTGGTTAGTTGTTATTTGGTTAGTAGAGAGCGTTGATTTAGACATTATAACAAATTAGTATAATCCGTGATCACACCATCAACACCCAATGACTTTAGTTGAGTGATTTCTTCGGCAGTATTAACGGTCCAAGGAATTACTTTCACACCCTGGGCATGTGCACTTTTAACAAATTCGGCATCCACCATTTTATAATAAGGACTTACAATAAAAGGCTTGAAACCTAAATCGGCGATATTTTCTGCATAGGTTTTCTTATTAGCTACCAGAAAAGACGTTTTGATATGAGGATACTCTTTATTAAGTATTTGGATGGTTCGTTTATCAAAAGACTGAATAACCACATATTGTTCTATTTTTTTAGCTTTGATCACTTCCATTAATAGTTTTACAAAAACAGCTGGCTCCGGATTGGTTACCCCATCACCTTTATCGCTGCATTTTGTTTCAATATTATAGAAATATTGCTTTTTACCTTTGGCCTTGATTTCGTGCTGAACACTATCAATCAAATCTGCCAAAAGAGGGATGTAAGTTTTTGATTTCTTTTGTTGAGGAAAATCCTTATGAAACTTACTCCCAATATCAAAAGTTTTCAATTGCCCATAATCCATTTGGAAAACGTTGTATTTTTTAGCATCCGAAGCTGGAATTTCTTTTCCATCTGGAGTAAGCATAAACCCAGGACTTAAATAGTCATCATGCGTTACCACCACTTTACCATCTTTGGTAATATGTGTATCCATTTCCAACGTGGTTACTGCCGGATAACTCATGGCATCTTTCATGGCCAAAATGGTATTTTCTGGCACTAAGCCCCTGCCTCCGCGATGGGCTTCGGCACTAAAATTAGGAAATTCCATTTTCTTGTTATTTGGTGTTTTTTGTGCGTAGCAAGCACTAAAGGCTGCAAATAAAACGCCTAAAGGTAAAATTACTTTGTTCATCGGAATAGGTTTTTTATTTTAAGGTTTAAGATAACTTTTTTTCTGCGGTAAACTGTTCACCAAAACGGTCTGTCGCTACAATTTTTACGGTTTTCACTGAGGAACTACAATGTGTCATGAAGAGATGCTCGGTCCTTGTTGGTTCTGCAAAGGGTCTGCTGGCAGGCAATTTATCACCTAAGTACAACCTTACTGATTCAGGATCAAAACCTTTCATCATTTCCATCGGGGTTAATATGCCATCTAAAAAACATTCCACTTTCCATTCGGGATCATGGTTCCACACATTGGCAATGACACGATTATTCCCTATTAAACGCTCAACATCAATGCTCACCTGATATTCCCTGTCCAATCCAGTTCCTTTATAGTACCATTTCAGTTGCTTACCTGTTACTTCATAAACACCATAGCCCCTAGGCGTTCCATCACTGCAAATTGGTCCTGTCCACCAAGCACCACAAACCGCACCGTGGTTATGTTCAAATACGCCATCTCGAATAACGTTGCGATTGTAATGTGTATGACCAGACATTACGTGAACATTGGTAAAGCTTTTAAGAATTTTATAAAAAGCTTCATTATTCTTTACGCTGTTGTGGATTGGAATATGTGCATTGATAATTACCAAATTATCCTTAGGAACATGTTGAAGGTCTTTTTCCATCCAAGCTAATTGCTCTTCAGTGATATAGCCGTCATATTTTCGTTCTTCGCCCAAATACCTCACGTCATCTAACACAATATAATGAGCTTTTCCTCTATTGAAAGAATAGTAGGTTGGACCATAATATTTTTTAAAGGTTCTATCCGAGGTTTCATCCCCACCTTGGCGATAATCCATATCATGATTACCTAAACATTGGAAAAATGGAATACCCATTTGCTCCACAGCCTTATTGTAATCCTCAAAAAGAGGAAGATTGTCCCAAACCAAATCACCTACACCTATCCCATGGACCAGCTCTTTAGAGCCGATTTCTTTCAACAAGCGTTTCACGTCTGGTACAGACGTCTCCATCATCTGGGCAACGTCCTTTTTATTTTTAACCTGTGGATCTGCCCAAATGACAAAATGGTGCTTATCATCGTTCTGCTTAAGTTTGGTTAACTTAAAATTGATTTCGTTACGAGCTCCCAGATTTTCATATTGCCTATTAACATGCCCCACATCTGTTTTAAAATCGTAACCAGAAGGTGTACTCAGGAATAGAAATTCTGACTTATCATTGAGCTGAATAGTGTAACGTCCGTTAGCATCCGTTTTCACCACTGCAAATCCATCTGATAATACGACATCTGCAATAGGATTTTTTCCGTCGGTCACAACTCCACTGATATTGCCGCCATGGCGAAGACTGTTGAAGGCTTTGGATTTTAAGCTCACCACCATTCCCGTGGCCAGCAAACCTAATCGTCCCAAAAAAATTCTACGATTCATTGATGTTTAGTATATTATGTTCCATTGGATGTTAAAATTAAAAAAGAGCAGAAGGCGCATCCCAACCTTCTACCCCTTATAAATAAGCTTATTAAAACTTTGCAGAAACACTTGCACCTGCTTGCGAAACCTTTACGATATGTATTGAATTACTCAAACGAACAGGAATGCGAATTTGATTATTTCCCGCACTTACTGTTTTTTCGACAGTTGTTAATTTAGCACCAGTTACGCTATAGATAGCAAAAAGTGCTTTCCCATTAGTGGCTGTATGATAAGTTACCTCAATGGAAGATCTATCCGCCGCAATAGCTACAGTTAAATTGTCGCTATCTAAACCTACTTTAGCTATCGCAATATTAGAGAATGACGATTTCCCATCATGATCCACCTGTGTTAAACGATAGTAGTTTGCACCAATGATTGGATTAGCATCAGTATAGCTGTAGTTCCTAACCACGTCCGAATTGTTATTTCCTTTAACCTCTCCTATCTTCTCAAATTTCTCACCATTAGCAGAGCGTGTAATGTCAAAATGCGAGTTATTTTGTTCTGATGCCGTTGCCCAAACAAGATTAACAGTACCCTGTTTGTTGGCTTTTGCGGTGAATGAAGTCAATTTTACAGGCAAAGGCTGATCTGTGATTTGTCCTCTCAACTCCAAGCTATACAAATTCTGATCTGCTGCATATCTTCCTATCGCAAAAGTTCCTGCTGCAGTAGTAAAACCCCATGCATGTAATCTAAATTTAACGATAGTGGTACTTGGCATATTTTTCAAATCAGCAATAGTCGACAGATCAATAGAAGCTTGAGTATAACCCTCGTCAGATGGCAACAATGTTATTGGCGTACCGATATCAACAAATGCACCGCTGTTTTTACTGTAAGACCAAATATGGGTAGTAGCACCGCCGGTAGTTCTTCTTAAACGTGCATCAATAGTTGATAGCGTTACATATTTATCCGCAACATTTGGGGTAACATCAAATTCGAAATATTCCCCATTCACCTTAGTACTACCAATGGTACCAATAGCACTAAGACCTCTTGGCAAACTTCCGTTACCAAAACCATTTCTCACCAATGTTGATGCATTTAAATTTGAGTTTACATTCGTAGCTACCACTGTTGCTTCTCCACCAGTCGTAGCCGCACCTCCAACTGCAACATTCATATCCCAGCCAAGTAAATTAGCTGATCCGCTTACTTCACCATACAAAGCTAAAAAAGGCGTCAAATCTGTTGCAGCATATTGTCCAAAGGCAAATGTACCCGTACTACTTGAAAAGCCCCAGCCATACAAACGGAAGGTAACCTTAGTGGAAGAACTTAGATTTTGAAGCTCTGGGATTGAAGTTAGGCTAATTATTGGCTGTAGCACACCTGCTGAGTTCGTATCCCCAAAAGAGATATCAGTTCCAATATCGATAAAAGTCCCATCGTTGATGCTATAAGCCCAGCGATAAGTATTAGGACCGCCGCCAGTTCTTCTCAATTTGGTTCCGATACCAGAAAGTGACATGGTATGACCAGCTTCTGCCCGTGCGGTAAATTGATAATATTCGTTAGCGTTTCTTACCGTAGGGTTATTACCAGCCGAATAAGAGGCCGAAGTACTCGAAAAAGATCTAGCCAGTGTTGCAGAAAGGAAACCAGCTCCTCTATCTAAAGTTGAGCTTTCCATTCCCAAAGCTTTATAAAAAGTATTGCTAGGTCCAGCTGGTTGTGTGGGAGCCGGATTACTTAACTGCCAACCTAACAGCTGACCAAACTGGGCATCGGCTTTAAACAAAGCACTAAAAAATAGTAACGTAAGTAAAAGTTTTTTCATCATGATAAGCTTCTAAATGATTTTAATTTTGAAAAACTGTGAAATCATCGATACTTAACCTACCATCCCTTACTCCCGACTCCTTTTTTGCAGTTTCGATACTCAACTTGTTGATTCTAAAACGCACAGGCTCTTTGATATCCATCACAAAGTCAGCTGTTTTTTGCTTAGCATTTGCATCAGCAATATCACTCCCTGCCTGTTTCCATGTTTTCCCTTTATCCGTTGAATATTCCAATTTGATTACGCTAGGACTATCTTTATAGTAAACCCCATACATAAAGGTTACTTTAGAAGCACCATTTGGCAAATCAAAATTCATTTGCAAGTAGCCAGAATTCTCTTTGTTTTGATGTATACGTACAGATTGCTTTCCATTGAAACGATCGCGATTTTCAACTGCCGCTAAAATCGCTTGGTCAAAAGTCCAGCTTCCCGTTTTCAACTGAACATCTGCCTTCTTATACTTTGCTTTCGCAGAAGTGTCCGGCATCTCGAAATCTTCTGGAAATTTGTCGTAAATCCTGCCTTTTTGGGCAAAAGCAGTGGCTGCAACCATTAAAACAATAATGGTTAAAAATGTTTTCTTCATGATTTAAATAGTGTTTAAAAAATTGTTTTGTTTATGTATTGAGTATTAAAAATTTGTTTATCAAGCGAAAGACACCCAACACATGAAAACCATCCTAACTGTCGCATGCATTGGGTGTCAGTTTATTTTACCAATCGTCTGTGTAGCACTCTATATAGAGTTCGTTGTTATTATTATCTGGGATGTAGAATGTTCTAGGACTTCCGTTATAATTGATAATATCGTAAACCCTGGAAGAAGCATTCCAAACATCAAAAGCATACACTACTGGAGAAGCGGTAGTAATCGTTACTGATACTGAGTGTATAGGTCCTTCATCAAAATAAAAATAATTTGAACCATTGTGTGGTATATTATTAATGGTTAATGTAAGCGGATTATTTGATGAGTCGAGTCCAGAAATAGTCACTGAAACAAAATTAACACGAGTGTGGTTGATGACCTCAAAACCAAAATTGTTCTTTTTCTTGTACGAAGTTTTAGCGTGTGGTTCCTTGATTTTTACAGTATTGGCAAAAGTATAGGTACTGACCAATACCATTGCGCATACACAGAACATTTTAATCATTTGATTTTTCATAACTTTTTTAGTTTATATGAATAAAGTAAGGATGGTTCTGGTAAAGGCAGGATGTAAAAATTGCAGTTAACCGTTGAGCTTTGAATTGAAATATAGTACCCCACAGTTAACTGCAATTAGAAATTTATGTCAGCAAATTGCTGTATTTGTCATTAATTGATTTTAGTGGATTTATCGTTTTCAATATCCGCCAAAGTTGACGTTTTACTCAAATCAACCAGCGTTTGAGATCTCGCTTGCACCCATTTGTTCAATTTTGTATCGAAAACGCCGCCAAGAATATAAAAATCACCTGCATTGGTTGCAGCTCCGGGAGCAAAAGTAAATGCTGTTCTATTTGTTCCAGCCAAGAAATAAGGCTGCTGATTTCCTGTTATCGGATCAATCACATCATAAACATCGGTGTTTCCAATTCTATAACCAACGCCATAGGTTGGTGCTTGACCAACTTGATATAAGCTACCGCCAGTATGCACCCAAACTACATCAATTGGAATAGTAGTGCTATTTACCTGCAAACCTCTAAAGGCCGCCATTCCAAATGCGTTTCCACTATTAGCCAATAAGTTGGTCGTTCTAGTACCTCTTGGACCACCCGTATAAAATACTGGGCTTTCGTTGGTATTGTAAGCAAAAGCTTTGATCCATTTAGATGAACTAATGGAAGTAGAACCAGAAGCATTGATCGTTCTGCCAGTTCCTCCCACGTAGAAAAACTCACCTTTAGTTACCGTGCCCGAATTCAGTTCAAATTTATAAGTCCTTAAATCTCCTGTAGCCCATCCTTGTGTAGGGAAGCCAGTTGGCGTTGAGGTACCCGCATTATTACAAGTGATCACAGAAAATGGTGTTGTAGCAAAATTAATATCTTTAACAGCTCTAAACTGAATGTATTCATAGTTTGCATCAGTACCTTCTGGGTCATTAACAAAACCTGTGATCACAAACTCAGGCACATCTACCGTTGAGCTCAGTGTTACAATATCATTAGCGGTTCTGATGCGGTGCTGAGGTGTTGAAACACCGTTATTTACCACATTAAACACAATACCAGTATAATTTCCAGAATACGGAGGAATATTATTGGCAAACGTAGCATTTGCTTGGGTATGCAACAAAATATCCGATGTACCATCGTTAAGCATTTTATCTCCAGCCAATACATCTGTAGGATTAAGCGTTGGATTATAAGTAGCCTTTACAATGCTCAGAAGCGTACATTCAAACACTTCTGGTGAGGCAGCAATTTGATTAGCAAAACCTCTGTTAGCTTTCAATGGAATATTAGAAGCTACTTTGGTTACCGCCGCACCGCTCACTCCGGTAATTTGCAATATCCCATCAACTCTCTTTAAAACTCCACCATCTAACTTGACATGAACAGAATCTCCAGGAACATATTTAGCGGCGTCGGCACCAATGTTGATCGCCATCCCTCTAAGAGAATCGATTCCATTACCCACCCTTCTGGTATTTTGAATGATAAGCAAGCCAGACGGCAAGTTGTTGCCCGAGTGGTCAGAAATTACTTGTCCTCTAACAGAGTTTGCACCTCTCATCAATTCAGTATTCAAAGTAACGTCGCCACCTTTGTACAATTTACGCAAATCAAAGTTTGAGATAAAAGGACTGGCAACACTTTGAATGTAATCGCTATCTCTTTTACAAGCGGATAGCACGGCTACCAAAGCAACCGTCATGATTATATAATTAAATATCTTTTTCATCACCTTTTTATTATTGTAGGGTTACGGCCTTTGCCACCAAACTAATGTATTTATGTTATCTGGACCTTGAGCAGCAACTGCATTTTTATAGCTAGTTGGGTTTGTTGATTGCACCACAATTGGGTAGTTAAGTCGAACTGGCATTTTACCACCATTGGCCAAACCTGGACCTTTCGGTAAAATCGGATGTCCTGTACGTCTAAATTCGTACCACTGCTGCATATCCACTAAAAACATCGAAAAGTATTTTTGAATATGGATCATCTCCAATTTGCTATTGCTGTTAGGATTCAAATCATCCAACGGTAGCGTATTGTCCCACAACAAATCAGCTTCTGTAATATACTGTATAAAAGCAGCATCAGTTGGACTGGTGATATAAGTAGGCATCCAATAGTTAATCGCATCCACCATTCCTTTATAGTAATAGTTCTCTACTGGCCCGTTGATCCAACCTCTTGCCGCCGCTTCAGCTTTAATAAAGCTCACTTCAGCACAATTCATTATTATCCCCGTATATGGATCTGTTTGCAATGTTGTTGGGTTATTAGTCTGCGCATCTGAATAGAAATATGCTTGCTTAACCACACCTGTACCTGCAGCATATCCACTAGAAACCCCCACTAAACCATTTGGTCCTTGGGCAATGCCAAAACGAGGTACACCATTTTTACCCAAAGTAGATTTAACCCTTGGATCGTTCCAGCTTACCAATCTATTTAAGAAAAAATCGGTAAGCGCAGGCCCTCTAAAATCAACCGCTCTTACGTTAACCATAAATGGAGAAGAAAAAACCGCAGATGAGCTATTTGTTCCGTTCCATAAAATTTTAGCAGTATGCGTATTGTTTTCCATCACTGGATAATTAGCCGGATTGGTGTCTACCATTTCCTTGATCTTCGCAATTGCAGAAGCGGCCACCTCAGCTTTACCAGAAACCCTAAGTAACAATCTAAGGTATAGCGAATTTCCAAACCTTCTCCATTTCGAGATATCTCCTTGAAAAACAGGATCGCTAGTGCTTACTATTCCCGTTCCCTCTTTCAAAAGATTGTTAGCCTCTTCCAGCTTTTTAAACATATCTGCATAGATATCCTTTTGCTTATCAAAACGTGGCTCCAAAACTCCTTCTTTACCCATGTTAGCTTCAGTATAAGGAACATCGCCATACATATCTGTAAGTAAAGAATATACCCAAGTTTGAGTCACTAGAGATATTCCCTGATAAGATTTGTTAACACTTCCTGGTTGGCTGGCAATAGTGTACATATCCCTAAGATCAGTGATGTTAGTGTACCAGTTGTTCCAAGTGTAGTCTGATAGGTTATTTCTAATATCATAACGAAACACCCTTCCCTCACCGTCGTTAATATCCACGGTCACCTGCATCAGTTCATTGGTAAAGTTTCGGTTACGCACCATATTGGTACTTAACACATTTACCAGCGCAGGGGCCAGCAGTTGATTAGCCAAAACCTTGCTCTTCCCAATAGGATCCGTGTTCACTTCTTTAAAGTCCTTCGTACAAGAAAAGTTCGAGAGACCCAAAGCGGCTAAAAGTATATATACTAAAGTATTTTTATTCTTTTTCATAATCTTCATAAATTAAAGGCCTACCACTAAACGTGCTCCAATGGTCCTAGTTGATGGCAACTGTCCAGTTTCAAATCCTTGAACGATATCTGATCCAGCTAAAGTTCCAAACTCAGGATCGAATGCTGGCCAAGGAGACCAAACGAATAGGTTACGTCCGTAAACACCTAAAGTCACTTTGCTGAAGCCTATTCTTTTTAAGAATTTCTTGTTGAATGCATAAGTTAAATTAGCCTCTCTAAGTTTTAGATAATCTGTTCTGAAAATACTTCCCTCTGCTTGGTCAGACCCATACAATGAAGTGTAATAATTTTCAAAGTTAGTAGCCGTCACGTCGTTTGGACGATAAGACCCATCAGGATTTTGAACCACACCTTGTCCAATTACACCGTTATATCTACCTGGAAGGGTGATTTTCAATTTACCTAATGCCGCCATTCTTGAAAATGTAAGCGAGTGACCAACAGCACCTAACTGTGCATCAAACAAAACGTTCATGCTCACTTGTTTGTAGGTGACACCTGTTCCAAAACTAAATCTGAATTTAGGCAAGGTGTTACCTAAGTAAAAAAGCTCCGTAGGGCTGGTCAATGCATTTCCTGTAACAGGGTCAAATACAATCTGTCCATCAGGAGAGCGCAAAAACCCTCTTCCGTACAAATCACCCATGCTACCACCAACATTGGCCACAACTTGTCCGCCCCCCAATGCTCCGGTACGCAATACCAAAGAACTATCAGAAAGCTCTTTAATTTTATTTCTGTTTGCCGTAAACGTACCATTCAAAGTCCATTTAAATGAACGGGTTTGAATAGGTGTACCATTAAGCGCTATTTCAATACCTTTATTATCTACCCTACCCACGTTTACTACTTGTACATTATAACCAGTAGATTTATCTAAAATTCTATCTAGGATTTGATTTTTAGTATTACCTGAATAAACCGCTACGTCTAAATTTAAACGATTGTTAAATAATTTTAAATCTAAACCTAACTCAATAGTAGTGGTGATTAAAGGTTTAAGGTTTGCATTAGGCAATACCTTAGGATTAGTCATGGCGCTGTCCGGATAAATACCATCAGCAGCATTCAAGTAGGTATATTGCGTTCTGTAAGGAATCTTACTACCACTTCCAACTTGCGCAAGGGAAGCTCTAAACTTAGCAAAACTGATCATCTTTGGTAATTTCCAGTAATCTGAGGCAATGAAAGACATACTGGCCGATGGATAGAAAAAGCCTACGTTATCAGTTCTGGTTAAAGTTGCCAAAGTACTGTTCCAGTCTTGACGAGCGGTCAAATCCAAGAATAAGTAATTTTTATAGCTAAACGACATTGCGCCATAGAAACTGTTAATTCTATACCTAGCCGTGTCTGGAACAAAAACTAATGGGTTTTCGTTATTATCTAGTCTATAGATATTTGGTATTACAAGTCCATCAGCTCTTTTCTCTAACCTGTTATAATGGTTACGCATTTGGCTACCACCAACATTAGCGGTCATGTGAAAATCTTTAGTGATTTTTTTGTCGTATTTCAACATAAAATCAGCATTAATCTCATACGAGCGAATATCAGCAACACGATAAGCACCGTGAGCAAATTTATTCCCAGAGGCATCCCAAGGGCGTTGAGTTTCGCGAACGTCATTGTTCAAATCCACAGAGGCACGAACCATTAAACTTAGCTCTTTTGTAAATCTGTAGTTTGCCTGAATATTACCCAACCAACCATTACGTCTTTGGGCATTGATATATTGCTCTGAAATTGCATAAGGACTTTCAGGGTTAGTGGTTGTGATGTTTACCAATTGCTCATATTGTTTACCTGGCGACCAGTAATCGCGATACCAATCTACATTTACGTTTGGTTGAGCAAACATGAACCAATACATTAACGATTGGTTTCCATAACCCGTTGCAGGTAAGTTATCACTGTGCCTATTGCTATATTGTAATTTTAAGTTTAAGTTTAATTTCTTAGTCAAGTTGGTGTTAGCATTTAAAGAAACAGTTGTTCTCTCCAAACCTGTATTAGGAACAATCCATTCGTTACTACCATGGCTGGCCGACAAACGTAATCCCACACCTTTGTAAGTACCGTCTAAACTAACCGAGTTACTAGATTCAAAACCTGTAACAAAGAAAGCATCAATAGGGTTATCATACGCTCTCCATGGCGTTCTGTTCACTCCTCTTGTTTTGGTTACCGGATCGTACTGATAAAACATACCACCAGCCGAGAAAGGAGCTCCCCAAGTAGCACTAGTACCGTTAGTACTTGCACCATCAGCAGTATTACCATAAGAAAAATAAGAAACACCGAATTGTCCTTGACCAAACTCCTGTTGAATATCAGGACTACGGTTCACACTTTCCCAAGCACTGTTAGAAGTAAAAGTAATCCCCATCGTCTTTCTGCCTTTTGTTGCAGATTTAGTGGTAATGATAATTGCACCGTTAGCACCTCTCTGTCCGTAAAGAGCAGCAGCAGCTGGGCCTTTAAGTACCGTTACATTCTCTATATCATCAGGGTTTAAATCGTTCAAGGCACTACCAAAATCCGCTGGCATAATATCACCCGAAGTTCCATATACACCACCACCAGTACCAGCTGAACGTCTGGAACTACTACTCGCCACTACCCCGTCAATTACAATCAAAGCTTCGTTATCGCCCGTAAGGTTGTTCTCGCCACGCAAAATAATTTTGTTGGAACCTGCAGGACCACCATTACGAACCAAGTTCAAACCAGCAACCTTTCCTGATAATGCATCAGTCCAGTTACTTGACACCGCATCCGTAAATTGATTACTATCAAGTTTAGTGATGGCGTAACCTAATGCTTTCTCCTCACGCTTAATACCAAGGGCAGTAACCACTACTGTATTCAATTCGTTGGTAGACGAAGTCATCACAATAGAAGCACCCGTATGTGCAGTATGAAAAGTTCTGCTCAATGTAGCATAACCAATCATGGTAAAATTCACAGTAGTACCTTTTACAATAGTAATACTGAAATCACCTTTGCCATCCGTTAGCCCAAGTACTTTCTTTGCATTATCGGTAATGCTAACACCAGGTATACCGGTATTATCACCAGCATCAATCACACTACCTTTTACCGTAATGTTTTGTGAAGAAGTTTGCGCCATCGCGTTTTGCAACAGTAAAAGTTGAAAAAGCAAAACAAATAGAAATGCAAAGCTACTTACATTTCGATATTGCTTCTTCCAAATACCGATTACAGAAAGCTGTGACTTCGGTTTGCTTTCGCATTCCGCGGCATGTAGGCACATGCGAGCCTTTTGAGTAATTGTTTTGTTCATAATTAATTTATATCGGGTTATTTACTAGTTTCAATTATAATTTTCCCGATTGCCGCAAAACTAGGTCACTTTTGTTAATTGTATATTAACTAAGCATTAACCTATCTGAAACAATTCGCAATTACAATTTGTATTACTATTATTCAAATATAGAACAATAAACAATAAATAAAAACAAATTGAAACTAAAGATAAATTATGTTTTTTCAAAACAACGTGAAAAATTATTCTGCGTATCACACTGAATAGCAAATAATGAACTGTAAAAATTCACCATCAAGCCAATAAAACACAAAAAGAAAGAAAAACAAGAAACAAATCGAAAACAAAACAAAAAAAGCGCAATATCCATATTGCGCTCTTGTTTTATAGAAATTTAGATAGCTAAACCATGGTAACGGTAATACCCAAGCCTTCTAAATGATTAATCATCTGTTGAGAAATACCTCTGTCGGTAATGATATGATCTACATCTTCAAAACCACAGATCTTACCAAACCCCCTCTTACCGAACTTGGTAGAGTCGGCCAACACCACCACCTTTTGCGAAACTTTGATCATTTGCCTATTCAAATGTGCTTCCATAGCATTAGTGGTTGTAAAACCATGCTCCAGATCAATACCATCTACCCCCAAGAACAAGGTACTAAAGTAGAAATCTTGCAAAACCTGTTCCGCATAAGCCCCCATCACCGAAGAAGAACTTTTTCTCAGCAAGCCACCCAATTGAATCACCTCCACCTCTGGGTTTCGTAAAAATTCGATAGATATATTTAAAGAAGAAGTCACAACGGTTATATTAAGACCTGCAGGAATATTTTTAGCGAAATACAATAAAGTTGTACCCGAAGCAACCACAATAGAATCGTTCTCTTTCAACAATTTAGTTGCGGCTATACCTATCTTGTTTTTCTCATTCGACTGCATCTTCTCTTTTTCATTCACCGGACGATCAACCGCATAGGGGTTATTCAAGGTCGCTCCACCATGTGTTCTAAAAAGAAGGTTCTTATCTTCCAATAATTTTAGATCTTTACGAATGGTAACCGAAGATACTTTTAGCTCCTTACAAAGCTCTACAACATTTATATATTGATCTTGCTGAATACGATTAAGTATAAATTGGTGCCTTTCGGCCAGCGTCATGCTCATAGCGTTTACATTTAATCGCAAGTTAATAATTAATATAAATACCCTTACCATATTTATTGTAGAAAAATATTTTCAGCAAAGTTTCTATTATTTCGATTTTGATTACTTATAATTGCTTATTGTTTCGTTTTATTACAATTTAAAAATGCAAAGAATACACAAACATAACCTGGCCAACAAATCTGAATGGGATGTAATTATTATAGGTGGGGGCGCAACAGGTCTTGGAACCGCATTGGATGCCGCCAGTAGAGGGTTAAAAACCCTACTGGTTGAACAAGCCGACTTTGCAAAAGGAACATCAAGTAGAAGCACCAAGCTGGTTCATGGCGGAGTGCGATACCTTGCGCAAGGAGATATCGCATTAGTAAAACACGCCTTGAGAGAAAGGGGTCTGATGCAAAAAAACGCCGCTCACTTAGTACACAAAGAAGAATTCTTAATCCCTTGTTACGATTGGTTCTCGGTAGCCAAGTACCTTATTGGCTTAAAACTATATGATTGGTTAGCGGGACGTTTCAGTTTTGGAACTTCTAAGTTTTTCTCAAAAAACGAAACCTTACAGTTGATGCCCGGCATTAAAGAGCAGGGTTTAAAAGGCTCCATCCGTTATTTTGATGGCCGTTTCGATGATGCAAGACTAGCCATTAACATAGCACAAACCGCAAAAGAGAATGGTGCTACGCTAGTGAACTACATGAGGGTGACTAGCCTACTTAAAAATGGTGAGCAGATTACCGGCATTACCGCTACCGATGCGATCACCAACGAAACCTTTGATTTATATGGCAAGGTAGTGATTAATGCCACAGGAGTATTTGTAGATGAGATTTTACAGATGAGCAATGCCAAAGCTAAAAAAACCGTAAGGCCAAGCCAAGGCGTACACATTGTATTGAAAAAGGAATTCCTAAACAGCGATTCGGCTTTAATGATCCCCAAAACTTCTGATGGCAGGGTGCTTTTTGCCGTACAGTGGCACAACCATTTATTGGTAGGCACCACCGATACACCTTTGGACGAACACAGCTTGGAACCTAGAGCACTAAAAGAAGAAACCGATTTCATTTTAAATACAGCGGCCAGCTATTTCAAGACCAAACCTACTGAAAGCGATATTTTGAGCGTCTTCTCTGGATTACGTCCACTAGCCGCTCCTACCGATGGCAACTCCAACAGCACCAAAGAAATCAGCAGAGATCACAAGCTGATGGTTTCGGCAAAAGGGTTAATTACCATTACAGGCGGCAAATGGACCACCTATCGCCGTATGGCCGAAGAAACAGTTAATTTAGCCATCAAAGAAGCAGGATTACCTCAAAAACCTTGTCAAACCACTCAATTGGCAATCCACGGTTGCAATGAAAGTATCGACCACAACTACCTGAACATTTACGGCACCGACAGGGCAAACATAGAGGCACTCATCAAACAAAGACCAGAATTGGCCCAAAAGCTACATCCTGATTTTCCATATACCTTTGCGGAAGTAGTATGGAGCACTAAAAATGAAATGGCCGAAACCGTAGAGGACATGCTCAGCAGGCGTTTAAGAGTATTAATAATTGATGCTAAAGCAGCTATGGAAATGAGCGTAACCGTTGCTAACATCATGGCTAAGGAGATAGGGGCAGATAAACAATGGGAAGATGAACAAGTAAAATCTTTTGTTAAATTAGCAGAAGGATATACTTATCAGGTAAAAAACAAAAAGGAAAATGCCATTCTAGCAGAATAATTTTCCGAAACCAAAATAAAAGCTATGAGCAATTACATTTTATCTCTAGACCAAGGGACAACTAGTTCACGTGCCATTGTTTTCAACCATAGTGGCGAAATAATTGCCATAGCCCAAAAGGAATTTACTCAGATATACCCCAAAGCAGGATGGGTAGAACACAATCCCAGTGAAATTTGGTCTACCCAGTTGTCAGTAGCTACCGAGGTAATTGCGAAAGCTAATTTAACCGCTGCCGATATCAAGGCAATAGGAATTACCAACCAACGGGAAACTACTGTAGTTTGGGATAAAACCACTGGCAAGCCTGTGTACAACGCCATTGTTTGGCAAGACAGACGAACCTCAGAATATTGTAATTCGATTAAAAAGCAAGGTTTAGCCCAAAAGATACAGGAGAAAACTGGATTGATTATCGACTCCTATTTTTCGGCAACCAAGGTGAAATGGATTTTAGAGAATGTAGAGGGCGCTAAAGAAAGGGCAGAAAAAGGAGAATTAGCTTTCGGCACCGTTGATAGCTGGTTAATCTGGAACTTAACCGCGGGAAAGGTTCATGTCACCGATGTAAGCAATGCTTCACGCACTATGCTTTACAACATCCACTCTTTAGCTTGGGACAATGATTTGCTTGAACTATTTGACATCCCAAGCACCATGTTGCCCGAAGTAAAATCATCAAGCGAAGTATACGGCACTACAGCTGGAAATATTTTGGCCGCTCGAATCCCCATTGCAGGTATCGCTGGCGACCAACAATCAGCCTTGTTCGGACAGATGTGTACACAACCAGGAATGGTTAAAAACACGTATGGCACAGGCTGTTTCATGCTGATGAACATTGGCAAAACTCCAAAAACATCTACCAATAACCTACTTACCACTATTGCGTGGCAAATTAATGGCGAAGTAAATTACGCCCTCGAAGGCAGTATTTTCATTGCAGGAGCAATTGTGCAATGGTTAAGGGACGAATTAGGTTTGATTGAAAAATCAGCAGATGTAGAGCAACTTGCCAAAAAGGTAGAAGATACACAAGGCGTTTATATTGTTCCCGCATTTGCAGGACTGGGCGCCCCTTACTGGAACCAAGATGCCAGAGGTACCATCACAGGCATCACTCGTGGCACCAACAAATCGCACATGGCAAGAGCCGCTTTAGAAAGTATCGCCTACCAAACCATGGATGTTTTAAACGCCATGCAAGCAGATGCCGGCACACCTATTGCCGAACTGAGGGTTGATGGCGGCGCTACCGCTAACAACCTGTTAATGCAATTCCAAGCAGATTTGCTGAACTGCCAGGTGGTACGACCAGAAGTAACAGAAGTAACTGCCATTGGCGCCGCTTATTTAGCAGGTTTAGCCACAGGATTTTGGCAAAACATCGAAGAAATCAAATCTCAATGGCAAGTAAACAAAACCTTTGTTGCCAACGCTGAAATCGACAACAGTAAACGAATAAAGGGCTGGAAAAAGGCTATAAAAGCAGCCATTGCAAATGCCGAATAGTGCTTAGTTTGTAATTGAAAACTTTAAATAGACAGCCCACAATTCAACACTCTAACCAACCAACCAAATGAACATTTACGTTGCAGAATTTATAGGCACAGCCATCATGATTTTATTAGGAAATGGTGTGGTAGCCAATGTAGTCCTCAAAGAAACCAAAGGCAACAACAGCGGCTGGATGGTAATTACTACCGCCTGGGCGTTGGCCGTATTTGTAGCAGTTGTTGTAGCGGGCCCTCATAGTGGTGCACATTTAAACCCCGCGGTAACACTAGCACTAGCCATCACAAATACTTTTGAATGGGCTAAAGTTCCCTACTATGTACTTGCGCAATTGGGTGGTGCCATTACAGGTTCTTTATTGGTGTGGCTTTTCTATAAAGACCATTTTGATGCTACCGACGATAAAGGTCTAAAAGCAGCACCTTTTGCTACAGGCCCAGCCATTGCTAATAAAACCTCCAACCTATTTTCTGAAATTGTAGGCACTTTCGTGCTTATTTTTGTGATTTTCTATATTACTGGAGGAGAAATGGGCGATGAAAAAACACCTATTGGACTTGGTTCTGTTGGTGCACTACCCGTAGCCTTTTTAGTTTGGGTAATTGGTTTAAGCTTAGGTGGAACCACAGGCTACGCCATTAATCCTGCGAGAGATTTAGGTCCTCGAATTGTACACAGCATCATTCCAATGAAAGGAAAAGGCGATAGCAACTGGGGCTACGCTTGGGTCCCCATCACAGGACCGATAATAGGCGCTAGCTTAGCGGCATTATTACACCTGTTCCTAAAAATCAATTAACGTGCTTGCGTAACTCTTCAAACAAATCATCAGGATGGAAAGGCTTTGGCAAATAACCGTTCATCCCTACCGCCAAAACATCATCCAATACCTGACTATTTACCGTAGCAGTAAGGGCGATGATGGGAACATTGGCCTTTCGATCATCTCCTAAACCCCTAATTACTTTAGTGGTTTCGTAACCATCTAATTCAGGCATATACAAATCCATTAAAACAAGATCATAATCATTATTGGCGATCATTTCAAGAGCCATTTTGCCATTTTCGGCCACATCTGGATTAATCTCCATCCTATTGAGTGTTTTACGAATCACCAAGATGTTTACCGCATTATCTTCCACCACCAAAACCTTTAATCTTGATAAATTCGTAGACTTGTTTTCCTTAACGGCACTACTTTTCAAGTCATCAGACACATCTTTTTGGTAAGGGAAAATAATATCAAAACTGAACTTTGCCCCATTTCCAATACTACTTTCGATCTGTACTGTCGATTGGTATAGCTCCAACACTCTTTTCACAATCGGAAGTCCTAATCCAGTACCACCATAATTCCTTGCGGTACTTACAGAAGCCTGTACAAATTCATCAAAAATACCAAGCTGCCTACTCTCTTCTATCCCAATACCCGTATCCTCTACTACAAACCTTACCTGAACGCTTTCTTCAGCAAATGCCAATTCACTGCAACTTAGTTTCACACTTCCCTTTTCAGTAAATTTAACGGCATTATTCAACAGATTTAACAATACTTGTGTAATACGAGTGGGGTCGCCAACTAAAGTGAGTGAACGCAACGGCTCCGACACTTCAAAAGCGAAATCAAGTTGCTTCTCAGAAGCCTTCAACTTGGTTGCGGAATAAATGTTCTCTATTAAATCATAAAGATTAAAAGGCGTTCTTTCCAGTTCTACCACATCCGAATCTAGTTTGTTGAAATCTAAAATATCATTGACCAAAGCCAGTAAATTCTCCGCTGAAAATTTAAGTACCGAAAGTGTCTCCTCTTGGTCTTTCCTTGGTTCTTGGTGCAACAACACATTAGTTAAACCTATCACTCCGTTTAATGGCGTCCTGAGCTCATGTGACATCGTCGATAAAAACCTCATCCTCACATTAGAGAGCTCCTTAATTTCCTCAATGGTTTTATTCAGCTTCTCATTAGTACTGTTAAGCTGATTTTTTGTCTCCGTTAAAGTGGTGATATTCTTATTAAATACTTTGAAAAAAAAGTAATGCAAAAATGCAATGGCAAAAAAATCATAAACCAATACATAAATATAAATTGGCCTAGCAACCACCTGTGGGCCAGCACCTAAAAAGAAATAATCTCTACTGAAAAATGCAGCATCAATCAGCACTGGAGCAATATTAATTACAGCATATACCCAACCTACCCTTGAACCATGCATGTAAAAGCCAAAAGCACAAGCTAGCCAAATGTACTGTAAAGTAGCTGCGTTAATCCCCTGCACATAAATCAAAATATTTGCCCAAACACCTAGCACGGTGATCAAAATGAGCACAATATGCGATAATAATCTCCATACATTAAAGGTGTAATGTACATATAGGAATATAATGGCTAAAATCGAAATGACAATTGCTCTAATCAATTGAGGGATTTGACCCGTATAACCGTAAGCGGCAACTAATGATAAACCGAAAAAGAAATAGGCCATCAGCAGATAAAATAACATCTGGGTACGAGCCTGATTGATCGGATCGCTTTCCCTAGCAGTTATTCTCTCGATGAAATCTTGTATAAGAGGCATGGAGCTAAATTTAGTGTGTTAACCAATTATACGAAGCTTAAATGTAAAATCCATCAAATTATACACTTATTGACAAAAAAATAAATAATCAACCAGCCTTACTCCTATCATTCCGCATCATGGAGATGATGCTTTACCTGTGGATCGTATATTTCTACCTCGCCAAAGCCTTTGCGATAAACAAGCCAAGCTATCCATACGATTAGGAAAACCGTGCAAAAAACAGAACCTTCAATACCAAAAGCACCACCCGAAAGGTAAGTTGAACCTATGGGCGTAGCTTTTATGGCACCGGGCATTTCATTACCACTTACATTATAGCCCAAAAGCACCCCCTGCGTAAAATTCCATCCAAAATGGATGCCTATGGCCCATGAAACGTTCTTCTTTTGCAAAGTATAAACACAAAAAAGTACCCCCGCCAAAGTAATATTGAATAAGCCCAAGGCAGTAAAATTTGGATTTCCGAAATGCGCCAAAGCAAACAATATCCCATTAAAAAAGACAGTAAACCAAATTGGATATCGCTCTGCGAATGCAAATAAAGGATAAGCCCTAAATAACATCTCTTCAAAAACAGCAATCAGTAGAAAATATACTAAGTATAACAACACTTCCGAAACAGCCATACTCTTCAAACTAAAGCTCACATTGCCATTAAAATAGAGTAGCAATGCGCAAAGCCCCATAAAAACCAAACCAATTACCGAACCTTTTAAGAAACCACTAAGGGCTCCCTCCTTTCTTACAAATATGGCGTAGAAATCCAGGTAAGGTAAAATCCTAAAGATCATGAGACACGCACTGAACACCACAACAACCAAACTGGCCTGTGCCGAAATATCCGCAAGTAATTGATTGGGCGCTGGAGGCAACAAATTAAGTTGAACAATTAGCCCAAACGGAAGAATACAAACAAAACACAAAAAAATAAACAGCGTAACCCTAAATACGGGCGCCAGGTGATAGAAAATATTATTTCTCATACACAACTTTCAATAGTTCCACAACCTTTTTATCGGTTCTAAAAGTAACGTCCTCTTGGCTGAGCTCACTAATTTTCCTCCATCTAAATGACTGGCTCAATCCCTCTTCAAAATCAAACACTTCGGTTTTAAAATTCAATTGCAGTGGATGAACCGCTTTAACCAAATAGTAAATGCTAATCACCTGACTTTCGTTAAAGGAAGATTTTTCGTAAAAATCGGTGGTGTAAAAATGACTGAAAACTTCTACTTCCGCTTCGCACTCCTCCATAAACTCTCGTTTCAGCCCATCAATCAGCCCTTCCCCCAACTCCAATCCACCGCCAGGAAACTTGGTAAAATATCGCCCTCCCTCAAACTCATCACTCAATAAAACTTCTTGATTTTGGTTAATCAGCAACCCATAAACTCTAATATTGAAATAGCTCATCTATTGAAAGTGCTTTTGGTTTTTGGTAACGTTCTCCATATTCCATTTAATTTCGGCCCTAAAAGCTTCCGCCCTTACAGGGCAGTTTTCCATCTTACAATAGTGACAGCAAGCAGGCAAACACGGGTCAGCATGGATAAACAGCTCCGTTTGGTGGTTCACAGATTGATTAATGCGCTTATCTATGGCAGATATTTCCTGATGAACGGTATTCAAATCAAAATAGTATGGTAAAGTTACGTGACAATCGATATGCAAATCGGCGCCATATTGTTGTGCCCTTAAATTATGTACGTCAATCCAACTTGGCTGTCTATTTTCCTGCAACACCTTCACCACTTCTTCTACCAGCTCAATGTTACTTTCATCCATCAACCCACCTACCGATTTACGGGTAAGTTTATAACCGCTAAAAACAATATAAACACCTAAAAGAATGGAAATAACGCTATCCAGCCATAAAATTTGAGTAAGCTGAATAATGATAATTCCAACTACCAAACCAGCACTACTTAAAGCATCCGTCAATAAATGTTTTCCATCCGCCTCCAAGGTTAACGACTTGTTAGCTTTTCCGGTTCTAATCAGAAAAAGCCCTACCACAAGGTTAATCAAACCAGTGGCAGCAATAATGAGCGCACCGTTATATAAATCGTTTACCTCGTTTCCGTAAAACAAGCTGTATACCGATTTAATTAGGATCACTACGCCCGCAATACAAATGAGCACCCCTTCTACAAAAACCGAGAAAAACTCTACCTTTCCATGCCCGTAAGGGTGATTTTCGTCTTTGGGCAACGTGGCCAAATAAATACTATAAAAGGCAAAACCACTAGCAAGCACATTCACGATACTTTCTGCAGCATCGGTTAAAATAGCATTGGAATTGGTAATGAAATAAGCAATAAACTTGGCCAGCATTAATAAAATACTGGTACAAAGTGATATTAATATGGCTCTTTTATTCGTAATCAAAGCTAGCTTGTTTTATCTTCCAAAATTACGCTTAAAAGTGTTAATTTTACGCACAAATGCATTGTTTCTTTCCTCAATAAAAAAAACAAAAGCATGTTTCTAATCAGACAAACCGAGCTCCAAAATCTTTGGACAGAAGCCCTATTGTCAAATTATCAACAAAACCACAAAAACATTAAACAAATGCCATTAAAATACATCTTTTATTAGGGTGTTACAAATAAGGTTTCTATATTTGTTATCTCACAAAAGCATCATGAGTATTTTATCAGACAGAATAAATAACCTTTCAGAATCCGCTACGCTAAAAATGACCAAATTAGGTCGTGAGTTAGCTGCAAAAGGCGTAAACGTAATTAGTTTAAGTGTAGGCGAGCCAGATTTTAACACGCCAGAGCACGTTAAAGAAGCTGCAAAAAAAGCATTGGACGAAAATTACACTCGTTACTCTCCAGTACCGGGCTATCCAGAATTGCGCCAAGCCATTGTAAACAAGCTAAAAGCCGAGAACAATCTCGATTACGACATTTCTCAAATTGTAGTTTCTACAGGAGCTAAGCAATCTTTATCGAACGTTATTTTAACCTTAATTAACCCTGGCGACGAGGTAATTATCCCTACACCGTACTGGGTTTCTTATTCTGAAATGGTGACCCTTGCCGAAGGGAAATCTGTTTTCATCAATACTTCAATTGAAAGTGATTTCAAAATCACCGCTGAACAATTAGAAGCAGCCATCACTCCAAAAAGTAAGTTGTTCATGTTCTCTTCGCCAAACAACCCAACAGGTACCGTTTACAGCAAAGATGAGCTTGCAGCCTTGGCTAAAGTATTTGAAAAACACCCTAACATCTACATCCTTTCCGATGAGATTTATGAGCATATCAACTTTGTTGACAAACACGAATCGATTGCTCAATTCCCAAGCATTAAAGACCGTGTCATCATCGTAAATGGCTTTTCTAAAGCGTTTGCAATGACCGGATGGCGCTTAGGTTATATTGCTGCCAACAAAGAAATTGCTGCTGCAAACGATAAGTTACAAGGTCAAACTACTTCTGGAACTTGCTCTATTGCGCAACGTGCTGGTATTGTAGCTTACGAGCAAGGTTTAGATACCGTTAACGAAATGAAAAAAGCTTTCGAACGCCGTCGTCAGCTGGTGTACGACTTGTTGAAAGACATTCCAGGAGTTAAAACTAACCTACCAGAAGGCGCATTCTATTTCTTCCCAGAAATCAGTTCGTTCTTTGGTAAAAAAGATGCAGATGGCAACGTGATCAAAAACTCAAGCGATTTAGCTCTTTACCTATTAAATGTTGGTCATGTGGCTACTGTAGGTGGTGATAGTTTCGGAAACGACAATTACATTCGCTTATCTTACGCCGCTTCGGATGAGAGTTTGGTAGAAGCCCTAAGAAGAATTAAAGAGGCACTAGGCAAGTTAAGCTAGTCGCATTCTTATAAAATAACAGAAGAGTCTTGGTGAATGCTAAGGCTCTTTTTTGTCTGAAAAGCAATTGCATCACTCCTTTCCTCCTAAAGTCGGGCTATTCGTTTCAAGTCCTCATTAAGCTGCACTACATTCCGGGCTTTACACTGCTATCCCGTTTAATGAACAACAGTCTAAATTTCATGTTTAGTACTTTCTTCCCTCAATAAAAATCTAGTAACATTACGACACACTGAGCAATAGGCCACTATAAAAGCACGTAACTATTTATTATATTTGTACGTAACACTATTTCAAGACATGAACACTAAGCTAACATTAAACATTAATCAGAATGTAGTTGAAGACGCAAAGACTTACGCTAAAGAAAACCATGTTAGCCTTTCAAAGCTGATCGAAAACTACCTTCACTCCCTAACAAAAAAAAATAAAAAAAGGTCTAAAACCACTCCCCTAGTTGAAAGTTTAACTGGCGTTATCAAGCTAAATGACAAAGACCATAAGACAGAGTACCTCAACTACCTAGAAGAAAAATACAAATAATGGAAAGGATATTCGTCGACACCAATATCGTTATTGATTTGCTCTCAAAACGTGAAGAGTTTTACGAAGCAGCCCAAGAGTTATTCTCGAAATCAGACAATAAAGAAATTGAATTGTACATTTCGGCACTAACTATTGCCAACACACACTACCTATTAGCGAATAGGTACAAGGCAGATGATGTTAGAAAAATCCTCATTAAGTTTAAGTTACTAGTCAAGGTTTTACCCATTGATGATAAAATACTAGAGTTAGCATTAGCGTCTGACTTCAAAGATTTTGAGGATGCTATACAATATCATACGGCATTAGAAAACGACATAGATATTGTCCTGACACGCAACAAAAAAGATTTTAAAAATGTTACTCTTCCTATTTTAACCGCAAAAGAGTACCTAGAACTCCACAACTAAAGCTTTACTTTCTAAAAAAACACCTTTTTCTAACTCCTAATTGCCTCTACTGGGTCTAATCTTGACGCTGCATAAGCTGGCCAAAAACCAGAGATAATCCCGATAATTACAGAAACACCAATTCCCAGTACAATATTGCTCATATAGAGAACAACTTCTAAATCGGCCACGTTCGTGATGACGACCGTGAGTAGGTATACGAGTGCCAAACCGCATAAACCACCCATTAAACAAAGCACCACCGATTCGAAAATAAACTGCAAAAGGATAAAGTAGTTTTTAGCACCCAACGATTTCTGAATACCGATAATATTGGTACGCTCCTTTACAGAGACGAACATAATGTTGGCAATACCAAAACCTCCTACCAAAATAGAGAAACCTCCAATAACCCAACCACCGATATTAATCGCCGAGAACATGATGTCCAACTGGTTGGAAAGCATCGTAGTTTTGTTGAGCGAAAAATCATCTTCTTGCCCAGGGCTTATTCTTCGTACCGCCCGCATTTGTCCCTTTAATTCGCTTTCCACCTCTTCAAGACTGATGCTTTCTTTACCTCTAACGGTAATTTGCGGGTTATATCTTTCGTTGTTAATATCAAAAATACCTTTGGCAAAATTCATGGGAATCAGCACGTTTTTATCCTGCGACATCCCCATCATATCCTCTCCCTCTTTCTTGAAAACGCCCACAACCGTAACCCGCCTACCCATTAGCTTAATTTGTTTTCCTATAGGGTCATCGCTTCCAAAAAGCCCTTCAGCTATTTCCGCTCCCATAATACAAACAGGACTTCCTGATCTGCCTTCATTCTCGGTAAAGTATCTACCAGCCTGAAACTCCAAGTTCCAAGTCCTGTCATACTCCTGCGTAGCAGCATTTAAGGTTGCTCCCTCCACCGAATTACTTCTATACTTAATGGTTCTGCTACTCGCTGATATTTCGAAGCAAACGCCTTGAGCACTTTCCATTCTTTCTTTTAGCGACAAATAATCCCTGTAAGAAGGCTCCGGACGGTTTACATATTTCCACCAAGGATAATTGTCTCCAAAAATCCAAGGCCATTTCTGCACAAACAATGTGTTCGAACCAAGCTTGTCTACACTCGCCTGTATTTTATTGCGCATGGTATCTACCCCGGTAAAAACGGCGATAATGATAAAAATACCAATGGTTATCCCTAAAAGGGAAAGCGAAGTCCGCAATTTGTTCTGTCTAAGAGCGTCCCAGGCAAACCTAAAACTCTCGCCAATAAGTCTAAAAACTAGCACCATAATCGTTAGACCAAATGTAATCAAAAAGGTTACACCTATTACGACTTAAAAGTAAAAAGGCAAATACAAAAGGATTGTAAACTATTTAACATACTCGTTTGTTAAAACATCTGACAATAGGCTGGCTTATCTACTGACATTTAATTGTAAATACAGAATATAATTTAGTAAATTTGCGCCCTAATTTACTGTATCCAAAGCATGAAATAACCTAAAATCCGCTTCCTATCTTAATGAATAGCGAAGTTTTATAGGCAAATTCCATCTGACAGATAAAAAACAATATAAATTACACATGAAATTATCTCAATTCAAGTTCAATTTACCCGACTCACTTCTGGCTTCTGATCCTGCCGAAGAAAGAGATGAAGCACGTTTAATGGTACTACATAAAGATACCGGTAAGATTGAGCATAAAATCTTCAAAGATGTTTTAAATTATTTTGACGATAAAGATGTAATGATTCTTAACAACACCAAGGTTTTCCCTGCCCGTTTATACGGCAATAAGGAAAAAACTGGTGCTACCATAGAAGTATTCCTATTACGTGAACTAAACAAAGAATTGCGTTTATGGGATGTTTTAGTTGATCCAGCACGTAAAATCCGTGTAGGGAACAAACTATATTTCGGAGATGATGACTTATTAGTTGCTGAAGTAGTAGACAATACCACTTCACGCGGTCGTACTATTCGTTTCCTATTTGATGGTACTGATGAGGAATTCAGAAGAAACGTTGAAATCTTAGGCGAAACGCCACTTCCTAAATACATCAAGCGTAAAGCTACCGAAATGGACAAAGAGCGTTACCAAACGATTTTTGCTAAACACGAAGGTGCTGTTGCCGCTCCTACTGCTGGTTTACACTTTAGCAGAGAGTTGATGAAACGCCTTGAACTTAAAGGTATTGAGTTTGCCGAAGTAACTTTACACGTTGGCTTAGGTACTTTCCGCCAAGTAGAAGTTGAGGATTTGACCAAGCACAAAATGGACTCTGAGCAATTCATCATCGAGCAAAAAGATGCTGATATTGTAAACAAAGGACTTGAGGATAAAAGAAGAATCTGTGCCGTTGGTACCACTTCTATGCGTGCCATCGAATCTGCAGTATCTGCCAACAAAACGTTGAAAGCTGCGAATGACTGGACAAGCAAGTTCATCTTCCCTCCTTATGATTTTAGCATTGCAAACTCAATGATTACCAATTTCCACACTTCTGAATCTACATTATTGATGATGGTAAGTGCTTTTGGTGGTTATGAAAATGTAATGAATGCATACGAAGTAGCTGTAAAAGAAAAATATCGTTTCTATAGCTATGGCGATGCGATGCTGATTATTTAGAGATTAGTAGTTAGTTTTTAGTATTTAAACAGAACGTTTACATACTAAAAACCGACAAAAACTAGTTAGTATAATAATTGTTCTAACTATTAAATACTGATATCTAAATATTAACAAAAATGAAATTCTACGCAATAATAGTAGCTGGTGGTTCAGGCAAAAGAATGCAATCTGCAATAGCCAAACAGTTTTTATTGCTTAATCACAAGCCTGTAATGATGCATACATTACAGGCTTTTCATCTTTCTGAAATCCAACCAGAAATTATCCTAGTCCTTAACAAGGACGATCATCAATATTGGAAGGATCTATGCCTAAAATATCATTTTGATATACCACACACCTTGGTAGAAGGCGGAAAAGAGCGTTTCCATTCTGTGAGAAATGGCTTAATGTCTATTAAAGAAGAGGGTGTAGTAGCAGTGCACGATGCCGTAAGACCCGTGGTTAGCCATGGTTTAATTACCCAAACGTTTAAGGAAGCGCTGGAGGTTGGAAATGCCATTCCTTGTGTTAAACCTAGCGATTCGGTAAGGAAAGTACAAGAAAACACCAGTAAAATCATCAATCGCGATAAACTGGTATTGATTCAAACACCGCAAACTTTTGACTTAGGACAATTACGAACTGCCTACCAACAACGTTTTTCTAAAAAATTCACGGATGATGCCTCGGTGGTTGAAGCCGCTGGATTTCCGATTAACTTGGTAGAAGGCAACAGAAACAACATCAAAATCACCTTTCCAGAGGATCTGGAGCTAGCCTCTTTCTTGTTGAAACATAACATTCCAGGTTAGCACTAACTCCGCCGTCATTTCGATATGTTCGAAATAAAAGAACTCCCATCACATCTTATGTCACCCTTTCAGGGTTGTTTGTTTATTGGAAATAATTGTCTAAGACAATTTCACCACTTCGTGGTTACATTACAAATTAGCCTAACCGTCATTTCGATGAGGCACGAAGAGAAATCTAGCAATTATACAACTCAGATACCTTTAAAATAATCACACCATTTACGGGCTATACAATCCAAGTAAGAAGGACTGAAATTATTATAACATCACAACTACCACCAAATAAACCGCGAAGCGGTGATACAACCAACCTAACAAGCCCCTTCTACACCTCAGCTAAAACAACGAAACCAAGAGGCTGTGTACCTATGTCTCTATGTGGTTATTCAGAATTGACACACCACAACCTGCAAGCCAACAATCCAAGTCCGAAGGACTGATATTATCACAACATCACAACCACTACCAAGTAACCGTGAAGCGGTGACATAATTACCCTAGCACGAAATCTCTCCCGAAGGGGACTACCCTCCAGTCGAGACGACGCACGATGAACGGTACAAACCTAACTACTGTAAAAACAGATACTATGTCACCCTTTAAGGGTTATTTGTTTATTGGAAATAATTGTCTAGGACAATTTCACCACTTCGCGGTTACATTACAAATTAGCCTAACCGTCATTTCGACCGTAGTGGAGAAATCTTTCGACTATGCAACATCAGTTAGTCAACTTTAACACCAAAAAGGCATAAAGATCTCTCTATTACGCTGCGCTCCAATCGAGATGATAAAGTTCCGATAAACAAAAAAGTGCCCATGAAACCATGGACACTTAGGTGTAAAAGTATAAAAGCAAATTCTTAAGCGTAAGCTACCGCATCTTTTGATGGCAGTTTACTATAGCCCATTAGGTATTCGTCTACTTTGCGAGCGGTTTCACGCCCTTCGGAAATTGCCCAAACCACTAATGATTGACCTCTGCGCATATCGCCAGCGGCAAAAATCTTAGGAATATTGGTTTGGTAGTTTCCTTCTAGTGCCTTAACGTTGCCTCTTTCATCCAATTCAACGCCTAACTTTTCAATTAAGCCTTCTTTTTGAGGATGCAAGAAACCCATCGCTAATAGCACCAGTTCGCAAGGATATTCTTTTTCGGTACCAGGAACTTCCTTAAATCCAAGAGGTCTTCCTGTATTCAAATCGATATCCCATTCCACATCAACCACTTTTAGGGCTTTTAAATTTCCTTGCTCGTCTTTAATAAACTCCTTTGTATTTACCGACCAAGCTCTTTGTGCTCCTTCTTCGTGTGAAGTGGTGATTTTCAACAACATTGGATAGCTTGGCCAAGGCATGTGCTCCGAACGCAATTGTGGCGGCATTGGCATAATCTCAAATTGAGTTACCGACTTTGCTCCGTGACGATTAGAAGTTCCGATACAATCTGAACCCGTATCACCACCGCCAATCACAATAACATCTTTACCGGTAGCGGTAATCTCTTCAGCTTCGACCTTACGACCACCTACACGCTTGTTTTGTTGCTTTAAGAAATCCATTGCAAAATGAACCCCTTTAGCCTCTCTCCCTGGCAACTTCAAATCGCGAGGAATAGTAGACCCGCCTGCCAATACAATCGCTTGATATTCGCGCAATAAGGTGCTTATTTCTACATTTCCACCTACGTTGGCATTGTATTGGAACG
The DNA here is from genome assembly GCF_016429065.1 of Pedobacter sp. ASV17. Classification (GTDB taxonomy): domain Bacteria; phylum Bacteroidota; class Bacteroidia; order Sphingobacteriales; family Sphingobacteriaceae; genus Pedobacter. The sequence goes on along the minus strand of NZ_JAELTX010000003.1, from coordinate 13,377 downwards.
TAATGCCTTCTTCCTCCATCAGCTTAATCCTTCTTTCTACCACATCTTTTTGCAGTTTAAAATCAGGAATGCCATAACGCAACAAACCTCCAGCAACATCGTCACGTTCGAAAACAACTACTTCGTGACCAGCTTTGTTCAATTGGGCTGCAGCAGCCAGTCCAGCTGGGCCAGAACCTACTACGGCTACCCTTTTTCCTGTCCTAATTAAAGGTTCATTTGCTTTGATGTAGCCTTTTTCGAAAGCAATTTCAATGATATGCTTTTCAATTTCCTCAATAGATACTGGCGACTTGTTGATTCCCAACACACAAGCGCTTTCGCAAGGTGCAGGACAAATTCTACCTGTAAACTCTGGGAAGTTATTAGTACTTAACAAAATTTCAGCGGCTTGCAGCCATTTGCCCTGATAAACGGCATCGTTAAACTCTGGAATTACATTTCCTAACGGACAACCCGATTGGCAAAACGGCACACCACAGTCCATACAACGTCCTGACTGTTTGTTCAACTCCTCAGATGGCAATAGCGACACAAACTCATCATAATGTTTTAAACGCTCTTGTGGCGCTTGTTTTGAAGGCGAAACTCTTTCGTATTCAAAAAATCCTGTCACTTTTCCCATCTTACTTAATTTTTACTTGTGTACGTTGTAATAAAACTGCTTTGTATTCTTTAGGGAAAACTTTCACAAAATGCTGCGATTGATTTTCCCAGTCGCTCAATATAAATTCTGCTACTTTACTGCCAGTTAACCTTACATGGTTTTTCAACAGGGTAAGTATTCTTGTTTCATCCTCTGGTTGTAGCGGATCTAGATCTACCATTTCGGGATTGCACTTGTTGGCAAAAGTTTTGCTGGCATCATAAATCCAAGCCATACCACCACTCATTCCTGCTGCAAAGTTGCTTCCGGTATCACCCAAAACAAGTACCTCGCCTCCCGTCATGTATTCGCAACCATGGTCGCCTATCCCTTCTACTACCGCGGTAGCTCCAGAGTTACGTACTGCGAAACGCTCGCCTGCTTTACCACGCACATATAACTCACCAGAAGTGGCACCATAAAGCGCTACGTTACCAATAATGATATTTTGTTCTGGTACATAGTTGATGTTGGCAAATGGATAAACCACCAATTTAGCGCCCGATAAACCTTTACCTACGTAGTCGTTACCTTCGCCTTCTAAAGTAAGGGTTAAGCCTTTGGTAGAGAAAGCACCGAAGCTTTGTCCAGCAGAACCGAAACATTTGAAGTTAACCGTATCTGGAGCCAAACCTGCGCTCTTATGCACTTTTGAAATCTCGTTAGACAGCATCGTACCAATAGATCGATCAGTATTTTTCACATCAAAGCTGGCAAATACTGGCTCATTGTTTAAAATGGCCGGCTGTGCTGCTGCAATTAACTGGTGATCTAATACTTTATCCAATCCATGATCTTGGCTTTCGGTATTGTATAAAGGCTGACCATTTGCAGGCTCTTTATATAAAATTGGAGAAAGGTCTACATATTTCAATTTCCAATCTGCATCAGCTACTTCTCTTGGCTTTAACAAATCAGATTGTCCAACCATTTCATTTACGGTTTTGAAACCTAGCTCCGCCATCAATTCACGTACTTCCTGTGCAAGGAAATAGAATAAGTTCACTACGTGATCGGCTTCACCTGTAAATAGCTTTCTTAAATTAGGATCTTGTGTAGCTACACCTACAGGGCAAGTATTCAAGTGGCATTTACGCATCATGATACAACCTGCAGTTACCAAAGCAGCAGTAGCAACGCCCCACTCTTCTGCACCCAATAAAGTTGCAATCACAATATCTCTACCCGTTTTTAACTGACCATCGGTTTGTAACACGACCCTGCTTCTCAAACGATTTTTCACTAACGTTTGATGTGCTTCGGCCAAACCAAGTTCCCAAGGTAACCCTGCGTGTTGAACCGAGGTTAAAGGAGAAGCACCAGTACCACCATCGTAGCCGGAAACCAAAATCACATCAGCATGCGCTTTGGCGACCCCTGCCGCAATGGTTCCTACTCCAGCTTTTGACACCAACTTCACGTTAATTCTGGCCGCTCTATTGGCATTTTTCAAGTCGTAAATCAACTGCGCCAAGTCTTCAATCGAATAGATATCGTGATGTGGAGGTGGCGAAATTAAGCCTACTCCCGGCGTGGCGTGACGAACTTTTGCAATCCAGTCATCTACTTTGTGCCCAGGCAACTGACCACCTTCTCCAGGTTTTGCACCTTGAGCCATTTTGATCTGCAACTCATCAGCATTGGTCAAATAATAACTAGTAACTCCAAAACGTGCCGAAGCAATTTGTTTAATGGCCGAGCGCATCGAATCGCCGTTGGCCATGGTTTGATAACGGATTTCATCCTCACCACCTTCTCCTGTGTTACTTTTGCCACCAATTCTATTCATGGCGATAGCCAAAGTAGAGTGTGCCTCGTGAGAAATAGAACCGAAAGACATCGCTCCAGTAGCAAATCTTTTGAAGATATTTTCGATTGGCTCTACCTCATCAATACTAATAGACGGACGGGTATAATTGAAATCGAACAAACCTCTAATGGTATATGCCTGCGTAGTTTGCTCGTTAATTAACTTCGAATATTTTTTAAACGTGGTAAAATCATTCCTTCGCGTTGCATTTTGCAGCAAGTGAATCGTTTCTGGATTGAACAAGTGCTTTTCACCACGTCTTCTCCATTTATAAGTACCACCAGCAGTTAAAATATGTTCTGTTTGCGTATGTTTTCCGAAAATACGGTTGTGCTTGATCAATGCTTCCTGAGCAATTTCATCCAAGCCTAAACCACCAATACGAGAAACAGCTCCAGTAAAGTGCGTATTTACCACTTGTTGGTTGATGCCTAAAATTTCGAAAATCTGTGCGCCGTGATAAGATTGCAAGGTTGAAATTCCCATTTTAGAGAAGATCTTCAACAAACCATCTTTCACCGACTTGATATAGTTATAATTTAACTGATCTTGTGTTAAACCACTTTCTTTTTGGAAAGTATTGATTGTTTCTAAAGCTAGGTACGGGTTTACCGCTGTAGCACCAAAACCAATTAAGGTAGCAAAATGGTGTACCTCCCAAACATCTCCCGCCTCCACTACAATACCTACGGCACCTCTATAACCTTTTCTAATCAGGTGGTGATGCACTGCAGAAACTGCCAATAAAGAAGGAATGGCCGCGTGGGTTGAATCCAATGCTCTATCGCTCAAAATAATCACTTGGAAACCATCTTCCACAGCATCCACTGCGTAACGGCACAAACGATCTAAGGCTTTTTGCAAGGATCCAGCTTTTCCATCAGCCCTAAAATACATTTGTAGGGTTTTAGACTGGAACAAACCTGTATCAATACTTCTTAATTTTTCTAGCTCTTGATTGGTTAATATTGGATGCTTGATCCCTACACAGTGGCACTGTATTTGGTTTTCTTCCAACAAATTACCATTATTGCCCATGAAACCCGCTAAGCTCATCACTACTCGCTCACGGATAGGGTCAATTGGTGGATTGGTTACTTGCGCAAACAACTGTTTGAAATAAGAAGACAAGTGCTGAGGTTGTTTAGAAAGCACAGCCAAAGGGGTATCTGTCCCCATTGAACCAATCGCTTCCTTACCATCTATCGCCATCGGTTTGATCAATAAATCAATGTCTTCTCTGGTATATCCGAATACCTGTTGGTAATTAAAAATCGACTCTTCTGATAAATTGGTGAACATTACCCTTGGCTCAGGTAGTTCTTCCAATTTAATTTGATATTGGTTAATCCAGTCGGCATAAGGGCGGCGGCCACAAACTTGTTGTTTGATCTCATCGTCACTAATGATACGTCCCTGCTCCATGTCCACTACAAACATTTTGCCTGGGGTAAGTCTACCTTTTTCAATCACAGTGCTCTGGTCAATCTCAACCGCTCCCGATTCAGATGCCATGATCACTCGATCATCACTGGTCAATACATAACGTGACGGACGCAAACCGTTCCTATCCAAAGTAGCACCAATTAAGCTACCATCCGTGAAGGCGATAGCGGCTGGACCATCCCAAGGCTCCATTAATGAAGCATGGAATTGATAGAAAGCGCTCTTGATCGGATCCATATCCTTGTTTCCGTCCCAAGCTTCCGGTATCAACATCATTAACACATGCGGCAACGAGCGGCCTGCATGCAACAATAATTCTACTACATTATCTAAACATCCCGAATCTGACTGTGTTTCGTCAATCACCGGCAAAATCATGTTCAACTCCTCCGGAGTAAAATATGGTGATGCAAATGATTTCACACTTGACCTAAACCAGTTCAAATTACCTTGTAACGTATTGATCTCACCATTATGGGCAATATGCCTAAATGGCTGGGCCAAACGCCAAGACGGGAAAGTATTGGTTGCAAAACGAGAATGCACCAAACCAAACGCAGATACCATGCGCTTATCGCTAAGTTCGGCAAAGTAAGTACGTACTTGCAAAGAGGTAAGCTGTCCTTTGTACACAATGGTTCGCGATGAAAAAGACGCTATGTAAAAATCCTGCTTACTATCCTTTACAGAATTGTAAATGGTTTTGGTAATGTAAGTTTTAAGCACAAACAACTTACGTTCAAAATCGGCACCAGCAGGCACGTTGTATGGGCGAGATACATAAACCTGTTCAATTTCAGGTTCTACCGAAAGGGCCATCTGGCCAATATCTGTAGTATCTACCTGTACTTTTCTAAATCCAAGTACTTCGAAGCCCAACTTCTCTGCGGTGCGGTAAATAATTTCTCGACATTCTTCTCTGGCCCTAATTTCTTTGGGCATAAAAAGCATACCTACACCGTAGTCGCCATACTGAGGCAAACTAAATCCAGTACGTAGGCATTCGTCAAATAGGAATTCGTGGGGAACCTGTATCATGATACCAGCACCATCTCCGGTATTAGGTTCAGCACCACATGCGCCTCGGTGATCCAAATTCTCCAAAATGGTAAGCGCATCTGAAATGTTCTGATGTGATTTTCTCCCTTTCACATGGGCAACAAAACCTATACCGCAAGCGTCATGCTCAAAACTGTCACGGTACAAACCCTGTTGTTCATTTAAATTTTCCATTTATTAGTTGGTTGTAGTTAGTGTGTAGTGAACACTAAGATAAGAAAAAAATTAAACAAATTATGTATTTGATAAAAAAATTATCAAAAAACAATATTATAAGCAAAAATAAGCCTACATATTATCAATATATCAAAAGATAACGATACCAATTGAAATTTTATCAAAGCAAAACAAAACATAACGATACGTTTAAATGGTTTAAAGCAACATTCTACAAAAACTTATCAAAACCATACAACCGGCAACTTATTGGCAATTAACTACTTAAAAAACATTAAAAATTAAATGAATTTTAATTTTGTAAAATGTACGCTTTTGCTACCTTTGTGCCGGGCAAGTCTTTTACGATCAGCTCCCTTTGAACTCCCCCAGGTTGGGAACAAAGCAAGGGTAGAAGGTTGTAGCGGTGCGATAAAAGTTGCTTGCCCATTTTTTTACCCCCTAGCCCCCTGAAGGGGGAATATAAGTAATCAGGGTTTTTGTTCTAAAAACCTTTTATTTAAATAACCATGAAATTTTTTATCGACACCGCCAATCTAGATCAAATTAGAGAAGCACAAGATTTAGGCGTTTTAGATGGCGTGACCACCAACCCTAGTTTAATGGCCAAAGAAGGCATTACAGGAGATGAAAACGTTATCAACCATTATAAAGCTATTTGCGATATCGTTGACGATAATGTAAGCGCAGAAGTAATTGCTACAGATTACGAAGGCATTATTAAGGAAGGCGAAGCTTTGGCGGCGCTAAATCCTAAAATCGTGGTGAAGGTTCCAATGATCAAAGAAGGCTTAAAAGCAATCAAATATTTCAGCGGAAAAGGGATCAGAACCAACTGTACTTTAATCTTTTCTCCTGCCCAAGCATTATTGGCTGCTAAAGCTGGTGCTACTTATGTGTCTCCATTTTTAGGCAGATTAGATGACATTTCTACTGATGGTTTAACTTTAATTGAAGATATCCGTTTGATTTTTGACAACTACGCTTACGAAACGCAAATTTTAGCGGCTTCTATCCGTGGCCCATTACATATCGTTAATTGCGCTAAAATTGGTGCTGATGTGATTACAGCTCCTCTTTCGGCAATTACAGGCTTATTGAAACATCCGTTAACTGATAGCGGTTTAGCTACTTTCTTAGCAGATCATGCTAAGGCAGCAGGAAAATAGGCAATATCATACCTTATATAAAGGCCTTCAGATTACTGAAGGCCTTTTTTATTATGCTCAATTATTTCTTTCCCATTCTTAAATGAGCAAAACGGCTGGATTTCGGGCTATCGCTAGCGACAGATTTAACTTTCTGATGATACGGTAGAATTATCCAAAACTTTTTGGTTTTTACTAGGTTATGCTAACTTTACAATAATGAAAGCTAAAAACGTACTTCTCTCCCTATCTGTAATGGCCGCTACCCTATTGGGTGGCAATACTTGGGCACAACATCAATTATCAGCTCCTCTTTGGGAAGCTAAAGAAAACCTGCCCGTACCCGAATCGGTGCTTTATAAAGCAGATACGAAAGAACTATTTGTAAGTTTAATTGATGGGCCTGGCAATATGAAGGACGGAAAAGGCGGTGTAGCCATATTGAATTTAGATGGTTCCATGAAAAATGCAAATTGGGTTACGGGACTAAATGCACCAAAAGGATTAGCCTTATACCAAAACACGTTGTACATTGCTGACCTTACCGCAGTAGTGAGCGTAGATATTCGTAGTGGAAAAATTAAAGAAACGCTGGAAATTGAAGGAGCTGTATTTTTAAATGACCTGACCGTTGACGATCGTGGGAATGTATATGTGTCTGACACCAGAACCCATAAAATTTACAAAATCAGCAATGGCGAATATTCCTTATATATGGAAAATGCCAAAGGTGCCAACGGACTAAAGTGGCTAAACAATATGCTTTATGTTTTAGCGAGCACGGAACTTTGGCAAGTTGATGCCCAAAAACAGGTAAAAGTAATTGCCAAAGGATTTGAAAAAGGTGGCGATGGACTAGAGCCTGTAGGTAATGGCGATTTTATCGTTACTTGCTGGGCAGGCATTATCTATTACGTAAAAGCCGATGGCAGCATAGAAAAGTTATTGGATGTGCAGGGCAAAATGAATACCGCCGACATTGGCTACAATGCCAAAGAAAGAATTATTTACGTACCTACTTTTAACCAAAACAGCGTAATTGCCTATCAGCTTAAATAAGACGCAAACATTTAGGGGCAACAAAAATTTGCTCCCTATTCGTAAAACATGCTTTGACCAGTTATTCTGCTTGGAATGCCGAAGCTAACTCTTGCAATTGTTGTGAAGAGATTTGGCTTGGATCTTTGTACTGTTTCTCCAGCAGGTCTTGCGCAATGCTAATTTTACCGCTCGTTGTTCTAATCAAACACTCGCCATTTTCAACGGTGCTAGAAATGTATCTACCAATTTGGCGATTGACATACGAAAAACGGAGCACTAATTCATGGAAAATAAATACCGGATAATTCATAGATTAAAGGTAAATGCCCAATGTTAATTTAACGTTAACAAAAAGTCACCAATATATTAAATAGGTTAGCGCAATGTTAAGCACCAGTGAGAAGCTTTCTTTAAACAATTACTGTTTAGATAGTTAAAAAAATTACAAGGTCACTATCAAAATTTTAGGATAGCTTTTCCCCTCATGCTGAAAGATCGTATAAGCTTGATTTTTTGTCTTCAGATTGCTAATTGGATATACGTATGGCTTACAAATATCATTGTTTTGTTGTTTGGTTACCTGATAAGAAAACGTAACCGTACCTTTATTGAGCAATTGGATCTCGTAATGATATTCTCCTTCTGGTCCTGGAAAAACTGCCATTGATAATGATCCATCCAATGAAGCAATACCAGTACGATTTACCAAACGCCAATTCTTAAATTCACTTCCTGTTTTACCATCTATGATTTTGATATCGGCAGCAGTAAGATTGAGGGTTGCATTGTTTGTTTTATCCGTAAACTTCAACATCAGCTCCGTTGGAGGGGCTTCGTTCATTAAGCCTTCACATGGATTGGGCACTTTGTCCGATTTGCTACAGCTGATTAATATGATGAAAATACTTAGTAAAGAGAGGTTATTTTTCATTCCATTTGTGTTTCCCTAAATTAAAACTTTAAGGTCGATTTTTAAAATATCATCGACATAATGGATTTTTTTTATCGATTACTAATTTAGAAATGGAAGACTGTCAACGTTATTTCGACTTTAACCTACTCAAAGTTTCTTGAGAAATATTAAGGTAAGAAGCCACCATTTTATTGGAGAGCCTCTGAACAATGACCGGGTTTTCTTCCAATAACTGATGGTATTTTGCAAGTGCATCTTGTGTCAGGAATGACATCAACCGCTTGGTATTATTCACATAGGCGCTTTCTAGATACATCCTATAGAACCTTTCCCATTGAGGTATCACATCTAGCAAATGGTAAAAGCTTTTGTGTGTAATGTAATAGATTTCTGTAGCTTCTACAGCTTGCACGTACTCATCGGAAGGAGCGGCATTGATAAAGCTCATCAAAGCGGTGGCGAACTGATTTTCGAAAGCTAAATATCGGGTAGATTCGTGGCCAGCTTCATCAATAAAGAAAATCCTTAAACAGCCCTTCACTACAAAAAAAGTACGCTGACTTGTTTCGCCCTGCGAAAGCAATATTTGGTTTTTCTTCAGCTTCATCGGTACAAAATGAGATAGAATAACACTTATCTCTTCTTCTGTTACCGATATTCGGCTTTTGATATAAACTTCTAACATTTCCTCCATCGGCATAAATCAGCGAGGCAAATTTATACATAAATAACGAAGGCCAATGGTGTTTATTCCTGTTTTATTGGTACAAATAATGGATATTTAGACGGGCTTCTTTATAAAACCCGCCCAAATTAAATCTATTTTCTATTGAAGATCAATATGATCATGGAAAGTACGACACTGATTCCTCCAAACAAGTATACTGCCTGATAACTGAACCAGCCTGCAATTAATCCAGCCAATGGCCCAGATAATCCCAAGGAAAGATCTACAAAAGCGACATAGGCACCCAAAGCAGTTCCTCTCATTTGTGGTTTTACTTTTTGGATGGCCAATACGCCCAAAGATGGAAAAACCAAGGAGAAGCCAATACCTGTTAATCCACAACCTACAATGGCCATTTCCTTAGAAACTGCCGTCCAGATCATCACCTGCCCTATTACTTCAATGATCAAAGAAAAAAATGCCACTTTGTATCCTCCAAATTTATCTGGAAAGGAAGCGAAGAAAAGTCGGGTAAGTACGTAACAAAGTCCAAAAGTGATGAAGGCAAAAGAGGCATCGCCCCAATGTCTTTCGGTAAAGAACAAAGCGATAAAGGAAGCAATGCAACCAAATGCCATGGATGAAAAGGCAAGACTTAATCCTTGGCCAGAAACCGTTCCAATTACTTTATAGAAAGGTGTACGTACATGGTCCTTATCAATATAGGTTGCAGGAAGTTTTGCCGTAGCCAGCCAACTTACCAAAGGCAACAAAACGATGATGGCAAATGCAGGAAAATAGCCATAGGCCCCACTAATCCATATGCTTAAAGGTGCCCCAATGGCGATACCCGCATACATGGCAATACCGTTCCAGGTCATTACCTTACCAGATTTTGAAGGGCCAACTAAAGTGATTCCCCAAGTTAAAGCTGCTGTAACCAAAAGGCTCTCTGCAATACCATGGATAATCCTAGCCAATAGTAATAACACCAAAGCGAGGATTGGAATACCTAGAAAAACAACCGAGAGTACATAGGCAATACCTGCAACAATGGCAAAGGTAATACCCAACATTTTACTGCTTTTAGCGCCTTTGGTATCTGTTGTTTTACCTGAATAGGCCCTGGTCAATAAGGTAGATAGAAATTGTAAGCCGATGACCAGTCCTACAACAATGGTATTGAAACCCAATTGCTGCTGCACAAATTTGGGAAGTATGCCCAAGGCGATACCGATGGTTAGGTATACCGCAAAAACAGAAATAATAATGGGTATTACGGCTTTATAGAAATCGATGGTTTGATCTTTTTGTAACGTGATATTCATATTTTTTACTTGATAAAATTTCAAGTGCAAAAATGCGAGTCCGAAAAATGCAAACCTTTGACTTAGGTCAAAAAATGGGCTTAGTCGATTTTGTTGATATTAAAATCTAAACACATAGAAACATAGAGGAATGATTTTCATCGATTACAGCAGAAATGTCTTAAAACGAAAGATTAATAATGAAGTAATTTTAGAGACTGCTTCTTTCCTCGCAGTGACGACCAAACTTCGTCTTTGCAAGAAGGTACAACGAAGCAATCTCATAAATGATGTGGCTCATTGATAAAGGAAAAATTAAACACATAGATTTATATATAACAATATCTAGTTGCTAGATTTCTCTCCCGAAAATTCGGGTTCGAAATGACGTAGTCGGTATGACAGTGGTTTTCTATGTTTCTATGTGGTTCATCATCTAAATAGAAAATTTAAACACATAGACACATGAGAGCATTATTCCCATCGACCACAGCAGAAACGCCTTAAAACGAAAAATTGATAATGAAGCAATCTCATAGATATAAAACTTGTTAACGCTACTGAGTTTTATATGTTTCTATGTAGTTCATTAATTTAAAAAACACATAGAAACATAGAGGAATGATTTTCATCGATAGCATTTAGCTGGGACGCCAAACTTCGCTTTGGATAGTTTTTAAAGATAGTTTTCTCGAATTTCGGCCCACTTTACTCTGTCAATTTGGTAGACAAAATTCAGTTTAGGCTGTTCGCCAAAATAAGTCACTTCCTGTTCTGCCACCTTTTCTGCACCGATCCGTCCCACGGCAATTTGGGAACGAACATTGGTAGCGCCCACATGCAAATTCACTTTAGACACATACTGAAAAATATAATCCAGCATGATTTTCTTCACAGATTGGTTAATGCCCTTACCCCAATAAGCGGTGCCATAAAAGGTATAACCTATTAAAATGCTATTTTCTTGCACATCGTATTCATAAAACCTTGTGCTACCAATTACCTTATCATTTGTTTTATCTACAATTTTAAAAGCGCCTTGGCTTTGCATTGCACCATCAAAAAAGTTTTTGAACACTTCTCTTTTCCAACGATCTTTATTGGGATGTTGCTCCCAAACTTTTGGATCAGAGGCAACTTCATATAATGCTTCAAAATCAGTTGCCTGTAGGGGAACAAGTTTTACATTTTCATTTTCTAAAATAGGTTGTACGCTAAAGGTCATGGCTGAAAATTTTCGGTGGCTGTAATCAATTCTTGTATAATTTCGGTAGTAGAGTTTGACGAATATTTGTTAATGGACTGCCCTGCCCAAATGCTTACAAAATCGGCATTGCTATTGGCTTTGGCTACTTTCCTTAATTCACCAGTCAGTTTGTTTTGATAAGGATATGGCAACACCATGGTGCTGTTTTCCATAGCACTGATAAAAGTGTTTTTAAGTCCTCGGGCATAACGCCCAGAAAAGCTTTTGGTGAGCATGATATCACTTTCCTTAGCATTCCGCAGTCGTTGTTTTTCAAACTCCTTTAATGCACTTTCTTTGGAACCAAGCAACAAACTGCCTATTTGAAATGCTTGCGCTCCCAATATTTTTGCAGCCCATAAAGTTTGGGCATTATAAATCCCACCTGCATAAATCAATGGAGTTTTCACGGCTTCAAACACTTGCGACAATAGGGACAAACCACCAATTTGAGGAATCTCATGGTCTTCAAAACTACCCCTGTGTCCTCCTGCTTCAATGCCCTGCACACAAATCAAATCAATACCAGTTTGTTCTAATTGGATGGCTTCTGCCACTGAGGTACAGCTACCAATTAATACAACGTCATTGTCCTTCAATTTTTGGATGCCCTGGACATCTAAGTTACCAAAGGTAAAACTCACTATCTTACATCCTTCGGCAATGATCGCATCTACTTGGTCATGGTAATCGGTGAACTTAATTTCATCGATACTGGGCAATTTCACTTCTAAGTGGTGCTGTTTTGCCAATTGTTCTACATGTTGCTTGGTACGGGCGTATTGACTTTTCAGTTCCTCAGAAAGTTTGGGAATAGCATTTACAAAAATATTAACAGCAAATGGCTGACTGGTTAATGCTTTGGTTGAACGGATAGCCTCAACACATTGATCGGCAGACAAATCGCCCAGTGATAAAGAACCTAACGCCTTTGCTTGCGCTGCCGCGGCAACCATTTGCGGCGTGGTTACGCCAAACATAGGTGCCTGAATGATTGGATATTGAACCCCCAATATTTTACTGATGTTATTTTCCCATTTCATAGGAACTTATTTGCTATTCAAAAATCACATAATTTACTTTATCCACCCCTGTGTTGCCCGTCTTCTCATCATATGCATACAAAATTAGCTCATAGTTTCCAGGAGTATTAATGAAATCGCTTCCTTCGAACAAATTTGTAGAAACCCATGACATTTTAACTTCTTTAAGTGGTTTACCGTCTTTTTTAAGGATGCCTTTCACCTCCATATCTTCCGAATTCCATACCCCGCCTTTGTCGATCACACAACCACACATCATCACCACGTTTGCTTGAAACTGGAAGGGTTTGTCTTTAATATCTTTCAATGAAATGTATTGATGCGTTCTTGGCTTCAGGATATCAATAATAAATCCTGGGATTTCCAACACAATGCCATCTCCCAAAATATGCTTTCCAGGAATGAGCCATAACTCTGTAGTTACGCTAGCTTGTGCTTGCTTTAAATTATAAGGCGAAACTACTTCTATACTGACAAAAGTGGGTTCGTCTATCTCTATTTTGGCCATAAAACCTGCAGTCTTCTCATCAGCGATGGCAGTGGCACGGGTTTTAGGATTTTTCATGATCAAATCGGTATTCCCTGTACTTCCCGTTGTTTTTCCCTCGGCCAAAATTTGCTGGTTGGTTTTATTTCTTACAATAATGTGCGCCCCTCCTAGTGAACTGCCAATAAATTTGGCGTCTCTAGCTTTGGCTCTAATCATTACCTTCGTTTCAACTGCGGAAGCTACTAGGTTACAAAGGAGTGTGAGGGTCAATAAAAGTGCTTTCATGATTCTTTTGAGTTTAAATAAGATTGCTTAAATCGTTGGTGAAAAGGGATTGTTTTTAATGCGGTATCTATGTTGTCCAAGTATTGGAGAATGGTCAAA
>NZ_JAELTX010000039.1 GCF_016429065.1 Pedobacter sp. ASV17 | reverse complement strand
ATCATCATACCCGCAGGTATGGCCATTAAAAAGTAGGCGATAAATACCGAAAAATCGACCAATGAAGACTCTAAGTTATTAAGCGTAAATGTCTTTTTTAAATGCGCAATTAAAGTAGGATCAATGTTGTGTACCAATCCCCAGAAAAAGAAAAGGCTGGTTATTAATATGAGCGGAAAAAGGTATTGCTTTCGGGAAACTGCGGCAGTGGAAATTCCCTGTTCCGCAGCAGCATGGTCACTTAGGTTCATGTAAAGTTTAAAATTTGGTTCAAAGCAAATTAACTACAAAAAAACTGTTTAATAACATCTTCGATTGTCAATTTATTAAGCTATTTTGGCTATTATCTACCACAATTACGGCTAAAACAGCCAAAACTGTTAACTTTTAGCTATCTATCTGTAATTGAAACAGGTAGGTTAATAAAGATCTCATTGGGGTTATTTGAACTCAACCATAGCCAGCTAGAAAAATGAGCTGGCTATGGTTTAAAGTACTAATTGACCGCAACTACGGCCGATGATACACTGTCATTGAAACCGATGTCGGTTAAACAATCTTCATCAGCGGTAAGGGTTACTGATGCCCCTGCAAAACCATCGTTTTTATACAAGGTAATTTTTAATCCGGCAGGTACTTTTACTGCCGATGCATCATCATTGATAATGCCTAAAGCCTGAAGCTGTGCTTTGGTGTAGGAACCCACGGCAAGGGTGCCACTCCAACCACCATAGTTACAATTTTGATACATGGTAACCACTGATGGTGCCGGAGTACCTGTAGGATCCGCCTCGGCAAAGGTAGTGGCAATCCTGATGCGTTTTACAAAATGGGTGGCCTGCGATTCGTCGCCACCATATACTCCCCACTTAGGATCGCAATAGTCGCTATCTAAAGTACGGCAATAATAACGTTGGCTGCCGTTGCTCAAAGTTTGCTTAACGCCGTTGTACCACAGCTCAACATAACCTGTTGAAGCACTATACGAGGCATTGATACGCATGGTAAAATCCAACCAAGTACTGGTGGTTAGTGGCGTAGACCACAATACAAAAGCGGTATGACTGGCGTCAAAATACTGCAATTCGATGTTCCCGTCTTTGGTTCTGAGCATTAAAGGATGATTAGCTAATGAGCCTGCTGTTGGATAGGCCTTCCATTGCCAAATGGCATCGGTCTTCAGGGTAGTTGGCATGTATATCTTACTTTTCCAACCCACATAAAATGAGGTTCCTTCGGGTGCGCTAAAACCTACAGAACCATGTCCTTCGGCACGGTGGCTACCTGCTGGTTTAAGGAATTTCCATACTGCTGTTCCTGTTTCGTCATTTACCACGGTAACGGTACCGCTTTGCTCTACATTAATGTCTTTCCATACCGCAGCGCTACCAAGGGAGGCATCGCCGTTATGTAAAATAGATTGGGTGGTGATACCGCCAGAAGTGTTTTTAGAGAAAGGTGCGTTTTTCTCTTCTGGAACGTCATTTTGCGTTTCACCGCTTTTTTTACAGCCACTTTGAAACATAGCAAGGGCTACAACAATTGCAAGAATGTTGATTTTTTTCATGATTACTGGTTTTAAATATTTGGTTATTAATTATTTGAATAGGTCAATTGCTTTTCAACAGACTTACGGTTCTATCGGCATTACAAAAAGGTTATTCTATTTCCAACAATCTGTTCTGAAAAGTAAGGAAGCGGCTATATCGGGAGGGAAGACTCATAGGGTTGTTTATACATCAACCCCAGAGCATTTGGTGTTTATTGTGAGTTCGGGTTGAGAAAAGATTTTACACACATCATAATCAATATCTTATGTCAAAAAAAGTTTTCTGTTACTATTTACATTTCTGTCGCTTCGCGGACAAACTTTTATTCATTAGTTATGATATCTTAAATGGTATTCATGCTTGCTTCGCAGGTTTCCTATAGATGAAAAAAGTATGCAAAACCGAAACGGAGTGAGCTCATTTATACCTTTAAAATCATAGAAACGAATAAATAAAAATCCACGGCTGCGCCCTGTTCTGTTAAAGTAATAAGTAAGGCCAATTTGTGTATCCCGAACAGGCCAAGGCCGATTTTAGTAGAACGGGGAGACTTTACAAAGGCTGGAGATAATGAAAAATCACAAAACACTTATCTCCAACTCACCTTATTTATTATTGTAAAAACGCGGCAGCAGTCCATAATATAGGTGCCTGCCCATGCATATCGCCAGTGATGCGTTTACGATCAAGGTAGTATTGTAAATCGTTTTTCTTATTGGTGCCTTCGCATACATCGCTAACATCAGCATTGGCGTCGATTCTGGATACTAGGGCCAACCAAGCTTTACGTGCAGCAGGCGCATATGTTTTTTGAGGGAGCCAGCCGTTTTTTACTCCAGTGACCATGGCGTAGGCAAACATGGCGGTACCTGAGCTTTCTTCCCAAGAAGCGGGAACGTCTACCAACTGGCGCCACATCCCCGAATTGGTTTGGTATTTAAGCAACGAGGCCATCATCGTTTCGTAACCCTTTAAAATTCGAGCTCGTTCAGGATGATTTTTAGGGAGAGCAGTTAATATTTCGGTCATGCCTGCGGCCATCCATCCGTTTCCCCGTCCCCAAAAGAAAGGCACATCTGGTGCATGGTAAAACAATCCGTTTGTTTTTTGCAACGAATCAAGGTATACCACCATTTCTTTGGCAGCCCTATCCAAGTATTTCTTTTCTCCTGTAGCTCTGTAAGCCTGCACCTGCAAGGCGTTGATCATAAACATATCATCAATCCACATTCGAGTTTGCCAGGTAAGCCCTTTGTTATAAAACACATAAGATTCGGGCACTACTCTTTTGCCTTCTGGTGGTCCCCATTGTTTGTCGGCTATACTTTGACCCATTTCCAGGTACCTTTTTTCTTTGGTCTGTCTGTAAAGCTCTAAGGGTACGGCCCCAAATACACAATAATCTACGTGATCTGGTATAGGGATCATCGATGCTTCCTCACCAAAAAGTGGTTCAAAACGCTTTGCCAATTGTAATAGCAGGTCTTTTTGATTGCTTTCTTTAGCAAACTTTAATGCCCCATACCATGCACAAGTTTCAGCATAGGTAATTACCTTAGGCGGTGTTGGCCTTCCAAAATTAGTGTGTGGAGTTACGATAAAACGGTCGGTAACCCGCTTACCTATTTCCACTGGCGACGTGCCTTTTGGCCAGTTTTCAAATTCTTTTACAGCTTTCTGTGCCTGTGCGGATACACTGCTACCTATTAACAGCAGCATCCATAAACCAATATTTTTCTTCATATTTTAAATACTTGATGTTGGTAAAAAATCTTCTCTACAAGGGCTAAAAACATCGATTAGCGTGCCTGGTTCTAAACAAACACAACCATGTACTTCGTGCGGGGGCACATAATAACCATCCCCTTTTTTAATGATTTTTTTCTCCTTGCCAATGGTCATTTCGAATGCGCCGCTTTCTACATAAGTCACTTGGGTGTGGTGATGCTCATGCAATTGCCCAACAGCGCCAGCTTCAAATTTCACCTTTACCAGCATCACGTTTTCGCCATAGCCATAACATTGTCTTTTGATACCATTCCCTAAATCTTCCCAGGGTATTTCTGTATCTATCTGAAATAAGTCTCCTTGTAGCATATTGTTGAATTTTAAATAAATTGTTAAGCGTTTCTATGGTTTAGTATTGAGGCCTGAAACACTGTTTTCATAAATGAAATCAGCAATTTTAGCGGGCTGCTCTATTGGAAAATGATGACCTTCTAAAGTTTGCTTGCCCAATGTCATTGGAATAATGGTTGCTGGGCCTCCTTTTAAAATATAATTCTGCACTAATAAGAGTGTATTTTCGGCAATGGGAACAATGCCATCGTTTAAACCAATCGCATGCAGTATGGGCACTTTGAACGAAGCGAGACGATCAAGATTATCTTTGGGCTGGTCGTGGTATTGAAGTGCCTGTTCTTCTGTAAAACCATATACTTCTAGTAATTTCTTCCAGTCCGCTGCTGATCCTTTACTGGTTCCCTTACCACCTGGCCAGCTTTTGAAATCGCAAACTGGAGCTTCGGCATAAATACAGCTTACCCTATCCGGATGTCGCTTTGCCCAGCCATACACGTATAATCCGCCACGACTAATTCCTTCTAGCGCTACCTTGGGTGCAAAACCTTTTTTTGAAATGAGGTATTGATAAAACTCGTCCCATATGTTTAAGGCTTTGACATGGCCGTAAAGATCATTGGTATTGATATAGGCTACATGAAAACCTCTTTCTAGTAATATGCTGTCAGGTTGTACATGCCAATCTGGAAAATAGGCTTTCCAAACCCAAGGTTTACCTGGCAAAGGTTTTTTAGGGGCAATGATCCATGCGCTATAACCATTGAACTTAAACTCACTTTTTTGGAAATGACGCCACTTGCTTTCCTTTTCTTCGGTTAATGGAGATTGGGCCATCACCGGAAAAACAAAACAGCCATAAAGCAAGAGGAGATAAAAGCGTTTCATAAAGCAATTATTTAGCAATGTTTTTTCCTGTTAAACGTAAAGTGAGCTGTGCCTCAAATAACGACTTTGGCAAAACCTCTTTACCCTGATCTTGGTTGATGCCGACATTTTCTAAGGTTACCTTGCGATCCGATTGAAAACCTACCAAAATAGGTTGTGCAATGGTGTAGTTTCGGCGCTTGTTAAGGTCCCAAAAATTATAGTGCTGGTCTTTTGCGGATTGGTGCTGAAAATTCCATAGCACCAAATGCTTGCCGTGATGCGGATGACCAGGCTCGGGACCGCCCAAGTTGTAAAAAACGCCACCCTTAATGTCATCGTACAAAGTGGCAAAGGGTTGGCCCGAGTGTATATCAATATTTTGATCGCTGCCTAAGGTACATTGCGTAATTACGGTGCCTACTGCGCTGTAGCCTGTTCCGGCTCCATGATGTTGTGCATCGTTGAAATTGCAGTTTTTGATCAGTACGCCATATCCAGTACGGGCATGAACTGAGGCATGACCTTTTTTTCCCTTAAAGTTGACGTTGAGTACACTTACCTGATAACCTGAACGGATAAACAGTCCTTCGTTCCAATCGCGAAATTCACAGTTTCTTACCCAACTGTTCTTTACGTATTCCATCCCTACGGCTTCCCAGGCATAATCGTGGATGGCATTTTTATGGTGTACAAAATCCTCCCCGTAGGTTTTCCAGTTGCTGGTAAATAAAATATCTTCTACACCGCATTCTTCAATGTAGTTATAGGTGGCCAATTCAAACGCCGCGCTTTTTACGATCCTTAAATCAAAGTGCAAGGGATTCTTGAATTTCACCTTGTTTCCTTCTATCTTTTCGATGGTATGAATTTCGTTGATCAGCATCCCGCCTTTATCGCCAAATAACCTCGACCACTCTGGTTTTAACTGTAAGGGTGCAAAATAAATCTTGGTAAATTCTTCGCTTTTATGACGTATCACCACATCCTGCCCTACTTTTAAGGCCGAAGCCTCTGCCACTTCTACCCAAAAGCTTTCTCTATCGGCATCTTTGGTAATGGTGGTGATTTTTTTTGTGCTTAAATCCCTTGGTTTAAATTGAATTTGGCGACCATTGATCCGCATTTTATCCTGATAAATTTCTGTTCCTCCTGCGCCACTCCCACTACCTTTTAAAATGATGTTGCTTTTAGAAATACGGATGTATTTGGTACTATCGTTATCGGCAGCAAGTAAAAATTTCCCCGATGGAAAAAATACCACTCCCCCATCTTTGTTTTTTTCGGCTGCATCAATAGCTCGTTGTATGGCCTCATCATCGTAACCCGCATCATTAGGTTTTGCACCGTAATCCACCACGTTAAATACTTTCTTGCCCGAAATCTCTGGAATTGGTTTTTCGGAGAAATGATAACCCGCAAAAGAGAAATCTGGCAATATCGGTGTCTTTCCAGTTTGCTTGGCGGCCACAAAATCAGTCCACAATGGAGATACTTTTTGGGCAAAGCTGGTGCTATACAATGCCAATATTGACATGGTTAAAAACAATCTTTTCATAAAATTTTTAATGGCTTTTAAGCTGATTAATCTATTGCTCCTGTTTTCATTTTACTGGTAGGTTTTAAAGAACCGCCCTTTATTTCCCCCTGTACTTCTAATTTAATGACGGTAGCAATGGGGTCTATTGCCTGTGCTGGAACGTCTATGGTTAGGGCATCGCCTTGCGCTTGGGTTTTCAATTTTGTTCCGTTACTGAGTAAGGTTGCGGCTATTACTGGATATGGCAATTGAGGGATGGTCAGTTTTCCATCTTTTGGCCAATCAAATACAGAAAGATATAGCTTGGTTTTGCCATTTTCAACCTTTTTGGTCACACGGCCCCATGGCACCACTGGTAATGGATTAGCGGTAGTGGCATAAATTGCTTCGTGGTTAACTTTCATCCAACTTCCAATTTCCTTTAAACGGTCTACACTTTCTTGCGGAAAAGAACCATCAGGCTTTGGCCCTACGTTAAGCAGGTAATTGCCTCCTTTTGAAGCAATGTCGATAAGGTTACGGATCAATGTTGATGCTGGTTTCCATTTTTGGTCAGATACACGATATCCCCAAGTACCATTCATGGTCATACAGGTTTCCCAATATTGGCCATCCAATTCGCTTTGGTCTGGTATTTTTTGCTCAGGAGTTTTGGTATCTCCTGGAAAATTGGGTCGTTTCAACCTATCATTGGTAATAATTGCCGGTTGTTTTTTAAGTACTTCTCGAAGCTTTAATGCGGCTTCATCTGTCATATTGGTTGGCGTATCCCACCAAAGCACCGCGATATCACCATAATTGGTCATCAATTCTTTTAACTGAGGTACAGCCACGTCATCAATATACTGATCAAAAGTTTTTGTTTCCTGTACGGGATCCCATTTGCCTTTATGTGCCGCAGTATAATTATCAATGTTGGTACTGTCTGGGTTAGGCCATCCTTCCCGCATCAATTTACGAGCTACCGAACCGCCTGCATTGCCCCAGTCTTGCGCTTGCGAATAGTAAAACCCTAATTTTATCCCGTATTTTTTACACGCTTCGGCCAAAGGTTTTAACAAATCTTTTCCGTAGGGCGTAGCATCGGTAATGTCCCACTTGCTGGCCTTTGAGTTGAACAGCGCAAAACCATCGTGGTGCTTGGCCGTAATGACCAAATATTTCATACCTGCATCTTTGGCCATTTTCACCCATGCATCGGCATCATATTTCACGGGGTTAAACTGCTTGGCCATCTCTTTGTATTCGGCTACCGGCACCTTCATCCTATTCATGATCCATTCGGCACCGCCTCTAGCTTGTTCATGACCTTTGTACTGTCCGGCCATTTGCGCATATACGCCAAAGTGGATAAACATGCCAAAACGTGCTTCGGTCCACCATTTCATTCTTTCTTCTTTGCTAAGGGCATGTTGCGCTTTAGCAAAAGGGGTAACGAGCATTAATACCAACAATAACTTACTTATTCTATTTAACATGATGGTGTATTTAATAATGAAATGATATTAGTTTTTAATGATTAATGCGGCACCAAGCGCCATCCGTGAAGGACCAATGTCAACGGCTTTTAATAAAGACCGATGAAGTTCATCCAACGCATTAGCACCTACATTATTTGATTGAAAAAAGCTGTATGTTCCTTTGAAACCGCCAAAAGCTGGGCTACCTGTGGCAGGGAAATAGGTATTCAGTTCTCCTAAGCTAAGCTTTGGATCGTTTAAAGTTATTCCAATTGGGAGTGCCAAGGTTTGTCCGCTTCCCATGCCAAAAGCCAAATTTCCTTCGTAGAAAAAATTCTGTGGTGGGTCGGTATAGGCAATCGCAATGCCGCCTTTTGATTGTATCAAGTTATTGGCAATGGTACAATCGGCTGGGGGAACGGTACGACCATTGCCACCTTTGCCCGCACCAATATCAAATGCCTGAGCGCAGTTTACCATGGTATTTCCCACTATTTTTGCATTTTTCACCTGAAAATAGCCGCTTGGTTCTGAGTTGGGTACGCCATCTAAAACCGAAATGGCACAGGTTTGGCCTGTAGTGGCAACACCTTGCAGGTAATTGTTATACACCAGATGACTTTCGCCTATGATACGTATGCCACCTGCATCCTTCATATCGTTACCGATGAAATAATTCCCATAAATTTCGCTTCCGTTACCATGGCGAAGTGATAAGGTACCACGGCTTTCAAAAAACAGGTTATTGCGAATGGTGTTTTTGCTCATTTTATTAGAAACAATCTCTGTTTCACCACTGCAATGCTCAAATATGTTTTGCTCCACCACTACCAATGCTTCGCTGAGGTAATAATCTGAGGTGCCTACTCGGATGGTTTCACCGCCATTATTCCCTAAATCGGCACGAGGGCCAAAATAGTTATGGTCTATCCGATGGCTAATGGCCGTTGTTGAACCCCATAGCACTACGGTTGGGCCTTGATGTGCTTTTCCTTTAAGGTAGCAATGGTCCATTCGGTTATTTTTACCATTCATGGATACCCATCTGTAATCGATGGTTGGATCGGAAGGGCTATAGTCGATAATGGTGGTATTGGTGAGGCGGCAATTTCTAGATGCCGAAGTAAAATCGACTACATTGAGTTTAGAAACGCCTAAATCTCCATTGCTAAAACTAAGTCCATCTACCACCAGCCATTGCCCGTCTATGGCAATGGAGGAAGCACCTTTAAGTTTAACATCGCCCGCTTTTTCAGCAATGAGTACAATGGGTTGTTGAGCCGTGCCCGTGCCTTTAAAAATTAGCCGCTGACTGTTCCAATCGCCCGATTTCATCATCACCGTATCGCCTGCTTTTAACGTCAATGCAGTAAGTTCGGCCGCTGATGAAATGATTTTGCAAGATTGACATACGGGCTTAACCGTTGTAGGCGATACAATAGGCTTGGGTTCTTCGCCTGAGCTTGCTGTTTTTTTACAAGCGGCAAATAAAAAACCGAATGCCAATAGCAGTATGCCTAAATTTTGTTTTGTCTTCATAGCTAAAATTTATTTACTTGATAGGGCCATTTTATGGTTCATCCATTTTGGTCCAATATCTGTATGCTTCAGAATGGATAATTGCAACTCGTTCAGCTTTGCACCTACATCTTTTTGACTAATGAAAGAAAATGCTCCTTTAAATGCTCCTTTTACTGGACTTGAAGCTTCTGGTTGCCAAATCAATTCGTTCTTTTTCAACTTGGCATCAACTCCTTTAAAACCATTTGGAAGTGCAGTAGCTGCTGCTTTATCGTCCACCAAATTTCCGTTGAAAGTTACTTCCGCGGCTGAATCTACCATGGTTACTGTACTGGCTGAATTGCTGACCAAGTTGTTTGCTACAACTACTCTTTGTGGTGGCAAAATACGATCTGCATTTTTTCCAGCTCCAATGGAAAAGGCTTCTTTACAATCCACAATGGTATTGGCTACCACGGTGGCATCCTTAACCTGCCAGTGGCTTACCAGTTGTGGGTTTGGCAAACCATCCATTACCGAAATTGCGGCCCTTAAACCTGTACCCGTTAAGCCTTGCAAGTAATTATTGTACACCTGATGGTGCTCACCAATAATCCTGATGCCGCCCGTGTTTTTAATGTTGTTACCAATAAAGATATTTCCGAAAACTTGGTTATAATTTCCATGGCGCAAGGTCAAGGTGCCTACGCTTTCGTAAAAAAGGTTATTGGAAATGGTATTGCGACAAGATTTTACCGAAACGATCTCAGTTTCGCCATTACATTGGGCAAAAATGTTCGATTCCACCTTGGTAAACGAATCGTACATTGACCAAGTACTGGTTCCAATACGAATGGTTTCACCTCCGTTGCCGTCAATGTCTGGTCGTGGTCCAAAATAATTATGATCTATTTGATGATGGTTAGGCTTGGCCGAAAGCCACACCACTAAGGTAGGGCCAAGATTTGTTTTGCCTTCAAAATAACAATGGTCTACCCTATTACTACTACCGTAAAGCGAAACATAGGTATATTCTTTGGCCTTTTCGCTAGGGTTAAAATTGACCACGGCGGAGTTGGTTAAACGGCAATTGGAAGATTTTTCAGTAAAAAGGATAACATCTTCCCCATTGGTTGCACCATTTGTAAAATTCAAACCTTCCACCACTAACCACGTACCGTCTATTTTAATCGATGATTTGCCAATAAGGTTGACCAACAAAGCATTTTCAGCGCTCAATATGATAGGATTTTTACTGGTTCCGTTCCCCTTAAAAATCAGTTGTTGATCTTGCCAGTTGCCATTTTTCAGCATTACCTTATCACCTGGTTTTAAAGTTAAGGCAGCAAGCTCGGCAGCCGAAGCAATGGAATAATTTTTGGCAAAGCCTTGAAATGCCAAGAAAATTAAACAGCTAGTTAAAAAAGACTTAAATCTCATATTCGGTTAGTGGTTGATGATGTGGTGTTTATTTCAGGTTTTTCTTTCTTAACAATGCCTCTAGGTAATAATAATCGGCATAGTTTAAAGGGGCGTCTACTTCAAAATTGCCAGGCTTAGAACCCGTGCTGTGCAATAAAATGAAGCCAAAGGACGAGCCAACTGGCGCTGCATATTTTGTAGTTAGCGATTCGAGAATCTGGTCGGCTTTTTTACGATAGTCTTTTCTGGCTTTGCTATAGGTATTTAATTCATATAAAGCCGATGAAATTAACGCCCCAGCAGAGGCATCTCTCGGTTCGTTAGGGATTCCAGGTGCATCAAAATCATAATAGGGCACCAAATCCTTAGGCATATTGGGATGATTGAGGATAAATTTTGCCACATTCTCAGCCTGTGCCAAGTAGCGAGGGTTTTTCGTATAGCGATAACACATGGTATAACCATATAGTGCCCAAGCCTGTCCGCGTGCCCAAGCCGATTCATGGCTATAGCCTTGGTGCGTATTCTTTTTAAGTACCGCTCCTGTTTGTGGATCATAATCAATCACATGATAGGAGCTATAATCGGCACGGAAGTGGTTTTTCATGGTGGTGTTGGCATGGCTCACCGCAATTTTGTAAAACGATGAATCACCAGTAAGCTTAGTGGCTTCGAACAGCAGCTCAAGGTTCATCATGTTATCAATAATCACAGGATTTACCCATTTATCGCGGCTATGATCCCACGACAGGATGACGCCCGTTTTAGGGTTAAAACGTGTAGACAATGTTTTTGCAGCGGTGATGATTACTTCACGATAATGAGGATCATGCGTTAAACGGTAACCATTTCCCACACTGCAATAAACTTTAAAGCCCATATCGTGTGTGGTTCCGTTGTTTTTTTCCTGCTCCACATCCGCGGTAAATTTCTTCGCAGCGGCTTTCCAGTGCTCGGTTCCATAAAATTCATCCAAATACCATAAAACCCCTGGAAAAAATCCACTTGTCCAATCTCTGGATGCTACAAGTTTCAAGTGCCCAGCTTCAATGGTGCGTGGCGAAAAGAGTTGAGGTTTTTGAGGGTCTTTGGCCTTTTCAACCTCTTTTAAAAGAAGCTCTGTTTGGGCTGCAGCATGTTGGAATGCTTTTTTAACATCCACGTTCTGAGCAAAAACAGGGCTCTGCAATCCTAATAAAACAATGGTTACGGCTAGGTGTCTAATCTTCATCTGTCAATTTTTATAATTAATTTATAGGAATCAATTGAACTTCTAAGAGCTTCATCAATTCACCTTTTAAAATAGTATTTGGAGTAATTTCTATACGGTGCGAACCTTTTGCTAATGGCATTTCGCCAATCACTTGTGTCACCACCTTCGTATCGCCAGTGAGTACCTCTTGCTTAAAATCTTGCTGGTCAATTTTAAAGTTATAGCTACCGCCACTTTCTTTACCCGCCAAATACTTGATCGCAATTTTAAATTTTTGTGGGGAGGTGGTTCTGAAAACCCAGTTGACTGTTTGTTCCTTTTTGTCCCAGCCTTCTACATAAAAACGGTCGGTTTTCCCATCTCCAAACTTAAATCCTTTGCTTAGGTTGGCATCAAAGGCCAACAAGCGAGTTAAAGGGATATTGGTAGCCACATAAGGTATATTATCCGTTTTAAGGGGTTCATTTAACAGCAAAGTAACGACTGTATTAGCGGTATCTGGGGCTTGCTTTGGTACATCGATATAAAAATCACCCTCCCCTATGTTATGAATGGATAGATTTGATTTTTTTGGATTAGCCAGCAGGTAAGCTTTATCTATTTTAGATTTTATGCCCCCAACATATAATTTCCCATCTTTAGGCCAATTGAAAACATGTAAGTATACTTTATTTGCATTTTGGGTAGTCACGCCCCAATTTTGCAAAGGCAATGGTGTTTTATTTGTTTTGTAAATACTCTCTGCATTTTTACCCACCCACTTTTCTATGCCAGCCAATATTTGCAGATCCTTGGTATCAAAAGCTCCATCGCCTTTGGGTCCAATATTCATCAATAGATTTCCATTTCTGGAGGCGGCTTTGGCTAAAAGTTGAATAAAAAATCCTGACGATTTATGCGAATGATCATATTTACTATAACCATACGATTCGTTAGTGGTTGGAATAGCTTCCCAATCGCCTTCCACCGGATAAAATTCAGCAGGTCTATCTGCCGTATTCTTATAATCACCGAAATTAGCACTGGCACTTCTTACCAATCTTCCGTTTACCACCACATTAGGATCTGTTTCTCTGATGGCTTTTAAAATCCTAATGTTTTCAGAAAGGGGTAGTTTTTGTGGCGTATCAAACCACAAGATATCAGGATGGTATTTTGTAAGTAGCTCCTTAATTTGTGGAATAGCTTTTTCATCTACATATTTTGCAGCTTTAGGCAACAATTCTGGATGCTCCACATACCAGTTTACACCGCCATATAGGCCCAAATCGCCACCTGGGTTCTTATACTCCCAATCATTCCCGGGTGCATCTGGATGTTCCCAATCAAAAGCGTGGGAATAGTAAAAGCCAAACTTCATTCCGTGTTTTTTAGCCGCGGCAGCCAACTCGGCAATGGGATCTCTTTTAAAAGGTGTTTGCTTGCTGATATCGAAATTACCCACGTTAGATGGGTACATTGCAAAACCATCGTGGTGCTTAGCCGTAATGATAAAGTAGTTCATTCCTGCTTTTTGAGCATCTACAATCCATTTATCAGCATTAAAAAGTACCGGATTAAATTGATGGGCAATATCTAAGTAATCTTTTCTAGTAATTTTTTCCTTACGCATCAAATGTTCCGCATAACCACCTACTTTTTTACCCCTCCATTCGCCAGCTGGCAAAGAGTAAATGCCCCAATGGATGAACATCCCGAATTTCGCATCCCGCCACCATTGAATGCGCTGTTCATGTGTTTTCATGGAAGCAGTCCACCAAGTATTAAGCGCTTGATCAATGGCTTTTTGATCACGTTCCTTTGATTGGTTGAACATTTCCTTATCCTCATCGCCCGCTACCTGACCAAAGGCCAAGCTGTTAACCGACAAGCATAATACACCTATAAGTAGTTTTTTCAGTTTCATTGCTGTTGATGAGTTAACTATAGCCAAATTAATGGGTTACGAATGGGCAAATTTCTGATCACTTCTTCCACCTTTGGTTCATGTTCCAATGTTTTCCAAGTGTTTAACCAGTTGTTGTTTTGATAGGCATTGGCACCCATTAGCAAAAAAGGTTGTGCCACGGGCCAATTCTCCCAATACATCACATCTTTTTGATAAGGCCATTTGGTTTTATCGGCCACAAAAGGATAAAGAAATGCAATGCCTTTTTTAATCGATTTTCCGTCAGCGGTTTCGTAGTTCCATAAATGATCATCCTTTACAGATAAAATTTGGCAGATCATGCTCATGGCATCAAGGTTAAAAATAGAATAACCATAAGGCTTGGTACGGGCCAGTTCCAAAGGAAAGCTGCCATCAGCCGCCATTTGATTAGGAAGCAACACATTTTTATAACGGTCGCGACAAAAATCGAGTAGCTTTTTGTTTGCGGTTAATTTGGCAAATGAGGCCACCTGCATTACCCAACAAGTACCGTGGTTATTTTTTGCATTCAGTTCGTCTTTACCATATGGATGGGTAGTTAACCAGTTGAGATAATCAGCAAACCATTGCTTTAAACTTTTAAGCGTGGTAGCGTCCATAGCTGATTGCATTACCCATATGCCCTGAGCTACTTCCATTAAATGGATCGTATCGATAATGCCAATGCCACGTCCCGTAAACCTACCCTGTATGGCTTGGGCGTACAACAAATTGGGATTCATGAGGGTTTCAGCATTGCAAAACCAAGCTTTTAAATGAACCAATGCTCCTTCTACATATTTTTTCTCGCCCGTTAGTTTGTAGGCCGATGCCAATGCGCCCACAATACGGCTAAACCTGATCATGGCCAGTCGATGAGCCACAAAAATATCGGGATTGGTCAAACCATCTTTTTGAATGTAAGGTCCCGATGGATCTTGGGGATCTGGCCACCAATAATCGCCTTCGGAAAAGAAATCGTGCTTACCACCGGCACTTCTGGACGAGGTTTGGGCGGTTACTGTAACAGGCTGTTGTTTCAATGCCCAAGCGGCTTCCTTTAGGATCTGTTTACGCAATACCTTAGCAGCTTCGCTACTGTACGATTGAGCCAAAGCGGTGTTTGAAATAAATACAACAAAAAGGAGTAAACTATATTTAAGCAAAAGTCTCATCATTATTTAGTCATTAAGGTCCAAGTAATTTTCCCTAAGGTATTAGGTTTATTTTTTTCGGGAGCCGAAATGTTTCCTTTTATTCCATTGGCAGTGCGTTGAATATTGATCTGTCGCCAACTGTATTGACCTTTTTCATAGTTGAAAGTTTCGCCATCATCATCATACAAAAGATACTGTCCAGGTTTTTCTCCATAGTAACGAATTTCAAGGTCAATTTTCTCGCCCGATTTTGGCGCATGAAGCATGGCTGGCATCATCGGAATTATTCCCCCATCTTTTACATAAACTGGAATTTTGTCCAAACCAGGTGTAACGCTAATTACGGTTCCTTCTCCAGCAAATTCGCCCGTATAAAAGTCGTACCATTTACCTTTTGGCAATACTACCTTTCGGGTAACCTGTCCGGCAAACATTGGCGCTACCAAAAGGTATTCGCCTGCCATGTATTGGTCTTTAATTTCCTTGGAAATGGCCTCAGCATAAGGATTCTCTTCCAAGTTTGTATTCGTTTTTTCTTTTTTGAATTCTGGATTAAATCCATCTTCCAAATTCATTGCCCTAAAAGGTGGCGTGCCTTCAAAATGGTATTTTGCAAACTCGGTATACCAGTAAGGCATCATCTGCATACGCAACAAGGCAAATGATTTCACCTGCTTTTCTACTTCGGGATAGCTCCAAGGCTTGGTGCCGCTAGACCAGGCATTGATCATGGCCATGGGCGAAAATACATTCGACTGGAACCGCCGCAACCATTCTTCACCAGTTTTCGAAGCACGAACTTCGGGCGTCCACAACACGCCTGCAAAACCACTATTAATTAAAGCGGTGATAAAATCTTCGTGGTTGTAATAGTCGTTATAAAGCACATATGGAAACGAGGTGCCTCCTCCATTAGAAGCTCTTACCAAACCAAATGTGCGTTGGTTACGCTTTTTAAAAATCTCGGCAGTGTATCGTTGCATTAACAATCCATAGGTTTGTCGCATTTGCTCGGCACTCAATCCCGACGGAAAAGTGGCTACATCTGGCCACAGGTAGTGGTCGTAGCCATCCACTTCATCTATTTTATAGCCACTTACCCCTATTTCTATTTGATTTTGCTGCAATTGCGAGAAAAACAATTCCCTTGCCTTTGGTAAGCTTAAGTCTGGAACTAGGCCAAGCCATACGGTGTGGGAACTTGTAAATGGTAAAATCTCTTTGTAAAATGGTGCATCGGGAGAAACATAGGGATTGAGCCACAAATTAAGCCTGATCCCTTTGTTCAACATATCGCTCACAAATTTTTGAGGGCTTGGGAAACGTCCCATATCCCAAGTAAATGTTCCAGGATAGGCTTTGCTTTGCCAACCAGGCTCTAAACCCACAAAATCAAGCGGATAACCTTTTTCCTTAAAGGTGTCTATTTCTTTTTCCACCTCGGCGGCAGTAAACCTGGTCATTACCCTTTGGGTAAAACCTAAGCCCCATTTTGGAGGCAGGTAACCACCACCATTAAAAAGATTATACCTTTTAATAGCATCAAGAGGTTTTGGTCCGGCAAATACATAAATTTCTACACCGCCAGCGGGTACCTGAAATTCTACGGCGTCGGAATATGGCCTAGAAGCCCATGTTTTATCTGTATTTCTATCTTTTGGGGTGGGAAAATTCTCACTGTCTTTTCTTACGCCAGTTCCCGCCCACACTTTAAGGTATCTTGCAGTATTGATAAACACACCATAACCATTAGAAGAGATATAAAACGGGGTTGGCGCATGTGTACGTCCATTGTCTTTGCCACCATAATGATCTACATGCAGCTCGAGGATTTTGCCTCTTTGGTGTACGGTTTGAAAGTTAAGCCCAAAACCGTAGAGCTGCTCATTTTTTTCGAGCGGGAACCGCAATTGGGTTTTCCCATCACGTAAAGAAGCGACAATATTTTGTTGGACAAATGGGAAATTAGCTTTTCCCAACCTGGTTAGTGCCTCTACATTAGGCGATGTTCCAGCTGCTTTTAAAAGATCATAAGCCTCGGGCGTACCTACTACACCTTTCCATACACCAGGCATTACTTCAGACCAACTGATATCTTGCGAATTGGCCTTCAAAAAAGGCAACAATAACAGTGCAATACCTAGTAGTATTCGAGCAGCTTTCATGGTTTAAATATTCGGTTAAAATTTGAGATTTTGTTTCTCTCTTATTGCAAATACGTCATAAATAATGAGGTTTTATTCTGTCTATTTACCTCATTATTCAGCAATTTTGCCATTGCCCTGATCAGTTCAATCCAATGTTTATTTATTCAATTGTTTTTTAAACCAGCACCTTACTTTACAGGCACAATGGTATAGCTTTTACCCTTCTCGGTTTTAAAACTGATGGCGTAACCTTTATCAGCTTTAATGGGCTGAAGTTTTGCATTTGCATTTTTTTGATAAGGTGGTTTTTCGAAATTCTGCATTAAGGAATTTACTGGAATAGCATTCGTTTGATCTCCTGTAACTTCTACCACCCGTACTTGGATAGGAGTTCTCAAACGGCAGTTGCCTCCTATTAACGATTTGATTTTTGCTTGGGTAAGCTTTCCTTTTTCCCATGCCATTTCTATTTCAAAATTTCCCCTCGCTTTGATGCCTTTTATTGCACCCGTAGCCCAGGCGTCTGGTAAGGCTGGCAACAAGCTGATTTCGCCTTCATGGCTTTGCAACAACATTTCTGTCATACCTGCGGTGCCGCCAAAATTACCATCAATTTGAAACGGTGGATGTGCATCAAAAAGGTTGGGATAAGTACCACCGCCACTCATTTGTCCACGGCTTTGGGTAGGATCGATATAATTAAAAGCTGTATTTAAAATGCTATAGGCATGATTTCCATCTTTCATCCTCGCCCACCAATTGATTTTCCATGCCATAGACCAACCTGTGCTAATATCACCTCGGTGAATAAGCGTTTGTTCAGCAGCCGCGGCTAATTCAGGGGTTTGCTGTACCGAAATTTGGTTACCTGGAAATAAACCAAACAGATGCGAAATATGACGATGTGTATCTTTTGGATCATCCCAATCGCCATACCATTCTTGCAATTGTCCGTATTGGCCAATATGGTAAGGGTATAACTTATTTTTAGCGGCCTCAAGTTTAGCGCTAAAAGCAGCATCAATCTTCAATATTTTGGAAGCTTTAATACAAGCGGTAAACAATTCGCGGATAATGGCCATATCCATGGTACTTGCCAAGCTCAATTGATACTCCTTGCCTTTGATTTTTACGGTATTTTCTGGAGAAGTTGATGGATTGGTGACCAAATAACCCGTTTTTGGGTCGGTAATGAGCCAATTCAATAGAAACTGCGCTGCACCTTTCATCAGTGGATAAGCTTCTTTTGAGAGGAAGTTTTTATCTCCCGTAAATTGGTAATGTTCCCACAAATGGGTGCTGAACCAGCCACCAGCCATAGGCCATGCCGACCATCTTGGTGCGCCTTTTGGGTCCCAATCATTTCCACCCGGAGGCGATGTTTTAGCCCAAAGGTCTGAATTGTGATGGGCGGTCCACCCTTCCTTGATATTGTAGTTTACCTTGGCGGTTTTTGCGCCGTTAATGGCCAACTCTTTCATGAAATCAAACAAAGGTTGGTGACATTCGGAAAGGTTGGTGTTTTCGGCCAACCAGTAGTTCATTTCCGTATTGATATTGGTGGTATAATTGCTGCCCCAAGGTGGGATCACTTTATCATTCCAAATGCCCTGCAAATTGGTAGGTCTAGAACCTGGACGCGAGCTGGCAATCATCAGGTAACGACCAAATTGATAATACAACACCTGCAATTGGTGGTCGTTGCCATTTTCCTTGAATTTTAAAAGACGCTCGTTCGTTGGGCTTGCCGAAAAATCTTTTTGGATTTCCAATTGAAAAGAAACTCGATTAAATAAACTTTGATAGTCGCTGATATGGGCATTTTTAATTTGCTCAAACGATTTTGCAAATGCCAACTGCATTTTGGCCCTGGCCTCAATGGCTGGATCTTTACCTTCAAAACCTGGCGACTTGTCAAAGCCATTGAAACTGGTGGCTTCCGATAAATAAAGGGTAACGGC
Source organism: Pedobacter sp. ASV17 (assembly GCF_016429065.1). GTDB lineage: Bacteria > Bacteroidota > Bacteroidia > Sphingobacteriales > Sphingobacteriaceae > Pedobacter. Next base: position 23,300 of record NZ_JAELTX010000039.1, on the reverse strand, counting down.
ATTGGCATCTTTAATGCTCAATTGTTCGCCATTTGCCTTTACACTACCGCCATCAAGTTTCACTTTTACATGGATTTCAAAGTTCATCCCCTCTCCATTCTCATTGTCATCATAGGCCACCTGAAAAGGTTCGTAATCTCTATTGGCCACATGTTTAGGTGCCTTGCCTTTTAACAACAAATAATCATTGGCTGTAGTAGTGGTTTTGTAACGTAACAAGCTAGATAGGCCCACCGAAAAATTAAGCGCTCCTTTTTGGTCGGCGGTTAAATGCACCACCATGATCTTATCGGGATAGCTCACCAAAGTTGTTCGGGTATAGGTAACGTTGCCTACTTTATAGCGCACCGAAGCTAGTCCATTGTTTAGGTTTAAATCGCGGTAATAAGTACTGGCTACCGTGTCTTTCATCTCGTAGGTAATGGCCAAATCGCCTAATGGCAAATACCTGGCTGAATAAGGCCCCTGCATTTTGCGCCAAAGTGTGGTGGCTTTGGTATAATCGCCTTCAAATATCGCTTTGCGTACCTGTGGAAGGATGCTTGGCCCATCGGGATTATTACCCGAAGTTGGATAGCCTGACCATAAGGTATTATCGTTAAGCTGATATCGCTCTTTTTTGAAACCACCAAACACCATGGCTCCGGTTTTACCATTGCCCAATGGCAAGGCTTCTTCCCAAACTTTTGCAGGTTGGCTGTACCAAAGTTTTAAGTGTGGATTCTCTTGGGCATTGCTGACAAAGGAGCAACAAGCCAGCGCTAAAAGTAGTAGGCGTTTCATCAATAAGAGTTAAAAATTTATAGCAATCAAGAAACTGTTCAATTTGGTTATCAATCGGGGAAATTTATTGGATTTTGGTAGTTCTATATCCGTTTGCCCTTATACAAAGAAAGCAATAATCTTTTCTGGATATTATTTGAGATTACCCGAATATTCAACAAAATTGGCATTATAACCTAACTATATATTATTTTACAGTATATTTATTTGACCAAATATAATTATTAACCAGATGAAACCGCAACTATTAAAGGTCTCCACCGGACCTGCCCAATCCTTCAGTGTGAGGAGAGATGTTGTACCTTACATGAACAACAAATGGCATTATCATCCAGAGATAGAACTGATTCACCTCAAGAAAGGTGTAGGCACACAGTTTATTGGTGATAGCATTAAAAGTTTTAAATCTGGCGACGTGATTTTAGTAGGTGCGCACCTGGCCCACTACTGGAGATTTGACGACATCTATTTCTGCGAACAGTCCAAAACTACGGCAGATGTACGAGTGGCACATTTCAGTGAAAATTTTTGGGGCGACCAATTCCTAAACCTACCAGAAAACAAAGCCATTAAAACCTTGCTCGAAAACAGTAAAAGGGGCTTACAAATCAATGGCAAGGTTAAAACACAGGTTTCGGAATTATTAGAACAGATGCTTGTTGCCGAAGGTACCCCCCGAATCCTGTTATTGCTGGAAGCGCTTACACTCATTGCCAACTGCAACCAAACCGTAAAGCTATCGTCTATTGGCTTTAAACAAGACTACGATGAAACTGAAAACAATAGGATAAATGCCATTTACGATTATACGCTTGAGAATTTTAGGAGAAAGATACACCTCGAAGAAATTTCCAATGTGGCGGTCATTAGCCCTAATTCTTTCTGTAGATATTTTAAATCTAAAACGAAAAAAACCTATTCCCGATTTGTGACCGAAATTAGGGTTGGACATGCTTGCAAACTGTTGATGGAAAACAAACTTAACATGAAGCAGTTATGCTACGAAAGTGGTTTCAACAACCTGGCCAGTTTTCACAAATATTTTAAGGTAACCACCGGAAAAAGTCCGATGAACTATCAGAAAGAATTTATTTCCGGAGCCAACCAATAAACCATTAATGTACCTCATCGGCTACATCATTTCATAAAAAAGCGGCGACTTTCATTTGAAGGTCGCCGCTTTTTTATGTTACTATTTACAGCTCTGTCGCTTCTCGGACAAACTCTTATCAAGTAGTTTTTATTGTTCTATTTACCTTATTTCGATTATTAAATTTGTCAAAACTACCCGTAAAGCTGATGCTGAAATAAATTCAGCATGACGAATCGCCCATCTGACGTCACCCTGAATTTATTTCAGGGTCAGCAAAACAAAGCTAGCATCATTCCACTAAATAACAATCGAACTCTCAGGTTATTTGTCTTGATCCTTTCGCAAGCTCAGGTTACCTATAGATGAAAAAAGTATGCGAAAGCGAAACGGTTGAGCTCATTTATAACTTTGTAATCATGGAAACGAATAATAAAAATCCACGGCTACTTTAGATTAGGGCATTTTGTTAATACCATCAAGTTTACGATGTGCCTATGTGGTTTATTTATAAAGCTTTATTTTGTTATAAAGATAAAATACAACCACATAGGTACATAAAAGTGCATGCTAAATAGATACCGATTTTAGTAGAACGGAGAGGGTTTGCTAAAGCTGGAGATCATGAAAAATCACCAAACACTTATCCCAAACTCAAGTTAATCTACCAATAGGAATTTACAGTGAAGGTGCTACTGATGCTCCAAAAACATGCACAATACCATTTGTTGCAATGTATCCCGCACTTCTGGCATTGGTTCTATTATTGTGTACAATAGGTGCCAAATCACTATTATTCAATATCCTTAAATAGAAATTCCCATTGTCATCAAAACCCTTACCCGCATTGGCGTAACCCAACATGGTTGAAGTTGACAAAGTGGCACCAGCAGGCAAAATTGATTTAATGGTTTTATTCGTCGCGTTTAAGTTATCGAAACTATATTTCCCTTGCCCAATCAGGTATAAAAAGTAGTTTTTTACATCTTGTTTAGGATAGTCGCTCCATTTGGTAGCAGGTCTGGTAATAGGCAATCCGGTAGTAGGATTTATACCCGTAACCACTGGAAAATCGAACCATAAACCAGCCGTTGGAATATTACTGGTGGTGGTTACCACCCCTGCGGTTGTTTTGGTTGGCAACACCCTCACCCCATCATTATGGAGGAAAAGAAAGGTACGGTCTGCTTTTTCATATTCTGCCAAATCAATTTCTGCATACTCAAGTCCCTGTTTCATATACTTAAACACCGTATCATCTGGCAAGCCGGTTGGCTGACTCCTATTTTCGAGGAATTTTCGTGCTGAAATACCAATATTTGGATCAAGTGTTTTCTTTATATACTCGTAATCTTTTTGGCGTTCCAACCCAAATAACTTTTTACAGCCACTTTGAGTAAAGGCCACTAGCAAAAGTGCGATTGCAGGCAGCAGGCTATTTTTTAAAGTTTTCATATCAATTTTATTTATATCAATTTTGATCATTAAAAATTACATCTATTTATTCGCCGTAACCAGGGTTTTGCACCAGTTTTTTGTTAGAGTTCATTACGGCTCTACTGATTGGCCATAAAGACCTTCTCAAATCTCCAAACCCTGTTAAATCGGTGTTGCCGTTTCTGGTTTGACGATCAATCAATACTGGGTCCATCACTTCTTTCACTTTGTTGGTTCTTACCAAATCAAACCATCGTTTGCCCTCTCCAATCAGCTCGTACTGACGTTCTTCCAAAATGGCGTTTTCCATCGCGGTTTGTGTACTTACTTTTGGATCGGTTGCTAAATACTCTGGTATGGTCGCTCTTTTTCTGATATAGTTTAAATATTTAAGGGCATTTGGTAAGTCACCGCTACCATTCAACGCTTCCGCATAAAGCAGATACATATCTGACAATCGATACATTACAAGATATACTGGTGCCTGTTGGTTGTAAAACTGGTTAAGTGCCGTGGTTGAAGTTGCCGCCGTTGGATTGACAGGACTTGCATAATATTTCACGAAACGATCTCTGTTGTTATTGGCTGGGTTAGCAACGGTGTATAAATCCAAGGTTTGCTTTGGCCTAATATCCGTATTAGGGCGAACGGTTTGCGCATGTGGCAAGAAATACTTGGCGTAAAGTAATGGATCAACCTGGAACGTTTTATTATTGGCCGTATATGAGGTGACGTTACAAGCACATCCGTTGGCTACAAAATCCCAGTGGATTGACCAAATGGTTTCGGCACTGGTAGCAGGTGCCGTAAAGATACTTTTCCAAGTGGCGGTAGGCTCCAAATTCACTTCAGATACACCCGCATAGGCAACACCTTTGGTAGACCTTGCTTTAAAAAGATTTTTAATCCAGATAATCGCATTAGGATAATCTTTTTTCCACATGTAGGCATCAGCTAGTGCCGCACATACCGCACCCTCATTAATGGTGTAAACCGTAGGGTTTTGGTTTTTCACCATCAGATCATAAGCAGTGATTAAATCTTTGATCACTACCTCATCTAAAATTTTAGCCGCTGGTTCACGTGGACGTTGTGCATCAACTTGCACATCCTCATAAGGCTCTAGCCAAATAGGCGCATTGCCCCAAACCCTTACAATGTAAAAATAACACATGGCACGCATGGCATAAGATTGTGCCAAATTTGCATTGACAACGGCCTGTGTCACGTTCTGATCTAGCGCCATTACCCCTGGAATATATTTGATATTGCTATTTGCCCTTGCAATTACAGTATAAAGCCTTGACCAATCGGTGTAGGTATTATCTGGCGTAATGGCATTCATGGCCACCTCCGTAACATGGGTGGTGGTATAGTTCAAAAACCTATCGAAGTTGTCAGATCTAAATTCTCCCCAATAATGATAACGATCTAAGTACTGCCCCTCACCCACCATGGTTTGTTGAAAGGACGAATACATGCCTGCCGTCGCTGCATCTATATCCACCTTAGATTTATAAAAATCAGTGATTTTAACTTCTGACACAGGTTTTTCGTCAAGAAATTTTTTACAGCTGCCCATGGTTACACATAGCGTAATAAGGCAAGTATATTTTAATAATTTTATCATAGCTCTACTTATAAACTAATATTTAAACCCAAACCTAATTCTCTTCTTCTTGGATACCTACCCGTATCATCTCCTGGGGTAAGCGGATTCCTGGTACTAAACTCTGGATCGTAGCCTCTGTAGTTGGTCCACGTTACCACGTTGGTACCATAAACAAATGCACTTACCCTACTCATGCCTAACCTTTTAGCTGTTTTAGCATCTAAGCTATAAGCAAGCCTCATGCTGGCAAGCCGTATAAAAGTGGCATCTTCCAAGTAAGCACTATTGCCATGTTGTTTCAGGTTTCCACGGCTTGCACGATTAGGGTAATAAGGATATTTAGCAATATCACCTGGTTTTTGCCACGAATTATACAAAACATCAGGATTACCTGGACCAGTTGCCGATGGGTTATTGGCATTGTACAATAAGGTGTTATAAACTTGTCCACCTACAGAGGCGTTAAATAAAATATTGAAGGTGAACTGCTTGTAGGTAAAATTATTTCCAATCCCTAAGTTGTATTTAGGCTGTGCATTACCAATCACATGGCGATCACCATCATCAATTAAACTGTCACGTTGTATGTTTGCCCATTCCGTGTCGCCACCTACCAATTTACCTCCCGGATCGTACATGTTATGTACCGTACCGGTGTAAGGTTTTCCATTAAAAGTATACTGTGCTTTTCCACCAACATATAATGGTTTATTATCAGGCCCTAAAACAACGGTCAATTTATCCCAGTTATCGTTATAGGCATTCGATTCGTTCCATTGATAAACACCTAAATTCTTCCATCCGTAAAAGTCACCAATTTTTCCACCCTCTTGCACATACCATTTGTTACCGGCAACAAATGAACCCGCTCCTGCAAGGTCTTTAATGGTACCTCTTTCGAAATAGATATTCGCATCAACACTCCATTGGAAGTTCTTTTTTGAAATTGGGGTTCCCGAAACGGATAGCTCAAGCCCTTTGCTGGCAATGGTTCCCACGTTTACAATTACGGTTGAGAAACCTGTTTCTTTTACCAACTGACGTGGATATAGTAAATCTTTCGATCTCTTTTCATATACCTCACCTGTAAAAGATAATCTGCCTTTAAAGAAAGTAAGGTCTAACCCTAAGTTGGTTTGAATTCCAGTTTCCCATCTGATTAAACTATTGCCCAACGTGGTGCTATAAGTTGCACCCGGAACACCGTTGTAGCTGGCATCAAAAACAATTTTATTGATATAACCATAGTCTTCAATCTGGTCATTACCTACACGTCCGTAACTTGCACGAATTTTTGCATCATCCAAAAATTTGCCAGACCAACCCATGAATTTCTCCGCAGAAAAACGCCAAGCTAAAGAGCCCGAATAGAAAGATCCTCTTTTATTTTCGGGACTAAACCTAGAAGAGCCATCATTACGATATACGGCACTGGCAATGTATTTACTTTTGTAATTATAATTCACCCTCGCAAAAATGGCCTGATTGGTATTTGCAGTACCATTGGTATAAGTGTTAATGGCCGTTAAGAAAGCAGGCAGTGCCACATAAATTTCCTCACTTACCGAGTTTAAGTACTCTAAATGAAAGGTATTTTGTTTTCTGCGAATGGCGTTTGCCCCCAAGGTGGCACTAATGTTATGATCGTTAAAACTTTGGTTATAGTTAAAATACGTTTGTGCTTCGTATCTAAAGCTATTTTTCATTTCATTGATACCATTGTTGGTATTTTTATTAGCACTCACATAGCGTGGAGAAAAGAAGGTACTTTGTGGGTTTTCATAAGCTAAATTGAAAAGCGTAGTCCACTTGATATGCTTGGTCAAATCAAAATCTACCTGATTATTCACTTGGGCCGAATAGGTTTCTGTTTTGTTAATTTCGTATAAGGCATTGGCCAAAGGATTCCTTTTAGAAGCAATATAACTGGTTAAAGTGCCATCAGGATAGTAAATTAAGGAGTAGGCTGGCCTATCAAAAATTACGTTCACCGTTCTGGCAATCGGAATTTCGTTTTTCATTTGGTAATACAACGAAACATTGGCCGTGTATTTCAATTTAGGCATGGCCTGATAAGAAATATTTAACCTCGACTGCAATGATTGGGCATTACTGTTGACCACGATAGATTTATCGTTGATATAGTTGACACTGGCATAGAAATTAAAGGCTTTGGAAGCACCCGATAAACTGGTATTTACCTGTTGCCTATGTCCGGTATTGCCCAACAATATATCCTGCAAATCATTATCAGCATTCAAAGCAATGTTCAATGAATCGGCATTGCTTCCAGCAGTAGGGTTTGTAGGGGTCTGTAACCTACGGAAAGCCCTCACTTCTGCCGAATTACTTTGTGGCAATTTATGGGCAAGCTTGCCAAAGAGGTGTGTATATTGTGCATCAAACCTTGCCTTACCATCTGCACCCTTTTTGGTGGTAATTAAAATCACGCCATTCGCTGCTTGAGCTCCATAAATAGACGCTGATGCAGCATCTTTTAAAATCTCGACGCTTGCAATGTCTAAAGGGTTAATATTTTTACCATTATCGGTAATTACCCCATCCACTACGTAAAGTGGTCCAGCACCTCCATTTAAGGTAGTTACTCCCCTAATTTGAATGGTACCTTCGGCACCTGGAGCGCCATCGGTAGTGACCAATACGCCTGAAGCCTTACCTTGCAAAGCCGTTAACAAATCTATGGGCTGCCTTTGTTCGATGTCTTTAGAAGAAACAGATGATACGGCCGAGGTCAAATCACTTTTTCTTACTTTTCCACCAAAACCAGTACTGATGACTACTTCATTAAGCTCGTTGGTAGATTCTTGTAGTACCACGTTCAATACCGAACTACCTGCTGGTTTTTCAACAGTTGTGTAGCCAATTAAGCTGAATACCAAGGTAGCATCTTTAGCTACCGTGATGTTGTATTTTCCATCGCCATCACTCATTACGCCTGCCGCTAAATTTTTGACTTTGATGCTTACGCCCGGCAAACCTGCGCCAGCTGCATCCTTCACCGTTCCACTAACCTTCATTTGGTTCTGGCTTTGGGCTACTACGTTAATACTTAGCAATACACATGATACAATCATGATTGCACATTTTACCGAAATAGCCCACACAGAGAAACTTTGGGTAAATTTTCTTTTCATATATGGATTAAATTAATAGGTTAACCTTTGATTGGTGTGCTGATGATAATCGCTTGCAATCAATATTGGATAGAGAGAACGCAAATGGTCGGGAGGCCATGAGTTGGTCAGTAGTTTCATATCATTTTTAGTTTAAATTTGGTTATTGCAAGTAAATGATAAAGCGCTGATTAATGACTATTTTTATTGGCGAATTATTCAACAATTTTGGCATCCTCTTTTTTAAAGCCAAGCGGACAATTATCCTTCAACCTTTGGGATATAGTAAATACAATCTTTGAAAAAATTAGCTAATCTTGCCAAAACCTGTCAAAAACATCGTTTTAACTAGCGACTTTATCGTTAAGATATATGGTCTAGTAGATTTCAGACGGACTACGGATTTGCCAAAATTGTTGACTAGATAGAAAATTGAGATGATAGCGAGTGTTTGGGATTAGTAGTCTAATTATTCTATAAAAGAGTACTCAAAGTAGTTTTAGATGGGATTATGCACAGCTCCCGAACGAATACCCATTATTTTGATACCATCTTGGCGCAGCAGACTGGTATAAGTGACGCGGGTATATTTGTATAGAAGCATTTCTCACAACAACAAACAGCCAAACCGAAGACGTCAATTCAGTGTTTCAAAAAAGCGTTTTATTTTTTGGAAAAGCTCAATTATTGTATTAAAGTTATAGTGGATGATCGGTAATTATACCGAGGATAGGATGACTAGTTATTAAAATTGGCACCATTAGTCACCTTAATATACAATGAACGTACACCTCTCCCCGTCATTTCGAGCGGAATGCCATTACGTCGAGTAAATCTTTAAATTTGCTATTCATTTTGATATGATGACCAACTATTATATTTCTTATCTAATGAGGTAAAAGGAATGGTCGGTGATAACACCAACCATAGGTTGAATGACATCAACCAAAACCCAACATATATCACAAAAATTTAATCAATTTTTCAATTATCATTAATTTGATTAACTTTGTGTAATATCACGAGCATATGAACTCATTTAAAAGATATTTCTCCAAAAGACGCAACTCCCAAAAGGGATTGAAGAGGCTATTGGAAAATATTTCCGATCAGCAAATTGAGAGCTACTTCTCTGGAACGGTTCAACTGAAGACAAACATAGCTGACCTCATCCCAGTTGAAACTAAGGTCAAATGGGATGAATTTATAGGCAGGGACCAGCAGGAACAAGTTTTGAGTTATCTGAGCAACTCTTGGGAAGAACAGTACAAGTTTGATATTAAACAGCTGCAACCCACTGAAGAGTCCTATGATTTCGATGTTTTTTTCACTTCTCAATACCAGCGAGATTTAACAGCAAAACCAGAAACCAAGTTATACAGCTCCCTGTGTTACATTATTAGGGATGAAGTTGCTACGGAAGTCTTGACTTCATGCATTGCCAAATTCAGCAATGGCATCCAGCGGAAAATTTTTCTCTTATCTCGTCATCTGGACCACGAGCTCAAGGAAGCCTGTGCCAACTTCGTGATCAACAAACGTGCAAAATTCATGACCTTCTGCAGGTACAACCTCAAGCAACAGGATGATACCGACAGTTCAGTAATTAATACCTTATTTTTTAAGCTTATTAATTTTAAACTGAACCAAAATGCGGACAAAACATATTGCCGAGTTAATTAAAGATCTAGACCAGACCCTAGCATCGACAACCAATAACCTATCACTAAAAGATATCGCTGTCATCAAAGCAGCCAAACAAGAACTTTCGAACAACTCCAAGGGCAGCGCCGAACTTGCCGATCCACAGATGATCGCCAACGTACTCCAGGCCATACTGATCCTGATGGAGCTGATGAAATCACGTTCTTCCTAAAGACAACAGATGAATATAGGAAATGCCATCAAGGAACTAAGAAGAGAAAGGCAATTGAGCCAGAGGGAACTTGCGTCAGCCAGCGGACTGACGCAAACCTCCCTTTCACAGATCGAATCCGGACTGAAACGTCCCAATCCTGGCACCCTGAAAAAGCTATGTGAATTTTTCGAACTGCCTGAGGCCGCCATTTATCTACTGGCCACCGACCTTTCTGACATCCCCAAAGAAAAGCAGACATTGTTCGAGGATATTTTCCCCAATATCAAAAAGGTACTGATCGATATGTTCAAAAAATAAACATTCACGCTGGACAAATCCTTTATTATTTCGGACGTTGTCTGGTATAGACAATCAACTTATCATTTTTGATATCTGAGGAGGAAACATACAGTTTTCTTTCTGCAAGTCGATCAACGAGTGTTGAAAGTGATTTTGTATATAGCATTCTTGGTCTATTATATGATACTATCTCCTTGAATTTCTCGCCCATCTGAAGCATTAAGTCAGTGATTTCGAAATCAGTCAATCTTGTTAGGTATACGTTCATCAAATCAACCTTAATATCTAGGTCCAATATTTCCGTGAAAACCTGCAACAGGACACCAAATCCGATTTCCTTTCCTAAATCTGGCTTCAGGAGTAATTTAGCCACCAAATTGCACAGCTTGACTTGTCCATTTAACAGTTCCGCATCTAGATGCCCTAACAACCTATCCAACTCTTCATCCTTTAATACTTCTGACGCAAGTAACAACTCATAATCAAAGCTTTCAAGCGTTAACTCTTCAAATTTTTCGAAAAAAGCACCAACGTTTTTTTCTACGTAGATCTTTTGCAGCCCTGCAAAATTGCGTTGTATTTTTGCGAATATCGTTGAGTTGAAAAAGAAACGATCATGTTTCAATATTACTTCCATTTTTTCCCGTTCAACTTTTTCCAGACCTGCATCTGAAAAATACATTTCATAACTTTCCAAAAGCCAATCCAGTGCTTCATTAGTGATATGAGGGGACAACATCAGCTCCAATGCAAACTTGTTTATCGCATTCTCGTCTCCCGTTAAATTTGCTTTTAAAGGCTCATAATACAACATCGAATTGTTTTTCTCAATGTTGATGAAAAAAGCTAGTTCTTCCGTAATTTCTCCAGTCTCTTCAAAAACTTTGTACACATTCGACCAAACTGGCTTGACAAAAGATTCCAGTAAAACTAAATCCCATTGGCGTGTTTCTACCAATCCTATGTCCGATACTCGCACTTCGCACTGTTGGAATATCAACTTTAGCATATCATCATCCAGTGAATTATTTATTAGAGAAATCACTGTCTCTTCGCTTTCCTTGGTATTAGTTTGCAGTTTCAGGAATACTTCTAATATAAATATGTTTAGGTTATTCATGATATGCGTATACATCACTGTTAATTTGGAGCTATTTCCTATAGTGGTAAGAATAGCATTTTCAAGCTGTGTTTTGTCAATGCCAGGATCTTTGGACAACGCCACTAGAGCTATCATATGAGGATTGAATGCATAATGATGGTAATTGTAAAGAAAATTGAAAGTTCTGCTCCTTGGATCCAACTTTTCAATGCTTGTAAAACTTAGGTCCAATCGTTCCATCAGCCTGATCGTACGATCGCTGCCTAATTGTTGCTCTGCCCAATCGAAAAAATCAGGCATCTGTTCCAGATATCTTCTTATATTTCCTTGGCTATCCAGTTCTATCAAATCTTGTAGTTCGCAGTTACGTAGAATCAACTCTAAATAATAAAACTTTAACTCTTCAGAAATTTTTGCCTCGATGTTGATCCAGTTCCAAAGGTCTTTCCAATTCGAACCCACCCTCTTTATTAAAGCTGCTTTTTTATCGCTTACCCTTAGAAACTGCGAAATGAATTCCTTTGATCTATCGCTTCCATCAGAAAGCACTTCGAGTAAAAGCCCCAGTTGCTCTGTGTATCTGTCATCAATAAGTAGCCTTTCCAATAAATGATTATTCAATATATTTGGCAAGTTAAAATTCCACAACTGCAGGCGCTTCATCAACTCGTCTACATTTTCCAACAAATAATCAAATGCAAGGAACCTATTCTCTTTTATGGCGAATAGAAAATCTATGTCAACCTTGCTAAGACTCCCTGGATAGAAGTAAGAAAGATAGTAGTGATAGTCCTCCGTAATGTAACCATTGGAGACTAAAAAATTAAAAAACGGGTGCACGGTTAAGTCAGGTGCTAATTGTTCCAGACTCTTTTTTCGAAGTATTTCCCGTAGACTTAATTTCCGCAAGCTATCCAAATCGTCGTTTATCGTATCAAGTTCTCTCTGCAACTGCCCCCCAACATATTCATTTTTTCTCTCGAGCTCCAACCTCCTTTGCGAATAGGTCTTTTTTGGATTTACCTCCTTTTCCAGATCGCTGAACTTTCCGATCGGTGCTGCTATACCATTGCTCCTTACACACATCAGGTTTTCAGCGGCAATAAAAGTTTGAAAAATATCCACATCCATCAACGCAGAAAATTCTAAATTATCTGAGCCGACCACAAGACTGCGGGCATTGGTCGGCATTTTTGTCAATATCTTTGCGAGATAAATGCTATTAAGTTCACTTAAATCTGTAAAAAAAATACCATTCGCTTCGTCTAACTTATCCATCTTTTCAGTTTTTCTATCTTCAAAATCAGACGATAGATCTGATAGGAAACGCTCTCTGCCATTGAGAATTTCGTAAGCTGCACCCTTGTAACGTTGCAGCTGGGTAAACATTTTTGGACATTTATTTTTGTAAAACATGATTGCCAAAAGATGAATATATCCTTCTTTCGAACTCCCAAGACGCAAACGATAAACATCGAATTCATTCAATGTATTTATAATCAAGCGCATATCCTGAACATAAATTGCTATTTCCTCTAAGAACTTTCGTGGTATCTCTGCCTGAGAAATACCCCTTTCCAAAAGCATTTCCATCATCTTTTCCGCAGAGTTCTTATTATCGACAATTGGTATTATCGGAATAATGTAATCAAAGAACTTTGTACGCTTTTCGTTCTTGAAAACATCATCCCGTAGCGCATAGATAAAAGTGATCTTTCTGGTAATCTGCTGGGAATTATTGATTACCGTATTGAGCTCCCTAAGATGAGTAAAAATCTCAGGATCGTTGAAACGATCAAGGTCTTCCAAAACCAATACGTCAAATTTCGTAGCTTCAAAAAAATAAATCAACTCATCCATATGTTTGTTCAATATGGAAAGTTCATTCTCCGGAGATATTTCTAGTTCCCCACTCGTCAAATTAAGTTTATGAAATCTAGAGTTATTATATACCCTGAGGATAAGATAGATGATATACACAGCACCAAAAACCCCATAGGAAAACAACAACATGCTGAACCAGTCCAAAGGAAGCTTGAAGTAATCATCCCAGCTGGTCTTGGCCTCAAAGATCTCATCATGGTAAATAAGATAGGTTATTGTACCAATCCACGCCACAAGAGATAAGGCTTTAAAGACTAAAACATGTGAGGGCAAATTTTTTATGCGTTTAAATCTTGAGAACGGTATCTTCTGATGCTTAACATGATAAAAAATCTGTTGCAATATACTATATTCTACTGCGTCAGATTGGACTTTACTCGCTGTTTTTTTACTTCTACCCGATGGCGATTTCAAAGGTTCGTTTGAATTAGCTGACGTTGTTTCCGCTGCAGCGCTTTTACCATTGTTATCACCTAATTCCTGAAAAGACGCGAGCGAAATATTCAGGAAACCGAATTCGGTATAATTATTCTGAAAAGTTTTCAGGATACTGCTTTTGCCCGAACCATAAGGGCCTGTCAATGCAATATTCCTTACGTCCGGATCAGACAACTTTTCTTTTATCAGATTTAGGTACATCCCTGATTCATCAGCATCTTTCCGAGGCGTAAGATTGAATTTATTTTCTCCATCCAATCTAATGAACTTATTCCTCAACACTTCTGCTATTTCAGAAATCTTCCTTCCCAGAATTAAAAGGCGCATAGTACAATAACGGGCAGTACATATGTAACAAAACAGCGTTAGTACCTTAAGTTGCTTCAGATATTTGACAATAAGTAATAGGAACAGGATTTGTATAATTGAGAGCAACAAGATGGTTTTCATACATGATTTAATTTGCTTAAAATTAATCAAAGAAATACAGAAATATGGGCTGAAAATATTTTTAGTTTCAACATTACCACAATTGAGGATGAGTTTGCTCAAATTGATTGTAACACATTAATTCTGTATATTTATCCTAGTTAAAATATTACTTAGCGACAGCTTTTCACTTGCATATGAAACCCGCGAAACTTCAAAAATGCAAACAAGGAAAAATAGGCTGATTGCCCTGTAAAGGAAGAAAAACACTGAGTAATATCTACAAATTTCGCTGTTTGTATTCAAGGAAATTCTGCCACCGTAGAACAACAACTTCAATCAGAAGAAATTGAAAAATCCTAAAGATAAATCTACACAAACGAAACTTGTCGTAACTATGCAATCGTTGCATAACGTCAATGATTATTCGAGAAAGCTGCTACAGTTATTGGCTTACGATGTCTAATTGATTGTTAAGATAAGGATGACTTTTAATAATTAAGATATCAGTTTAGGTGCCGTAATATTTATAGTTTTTACTTCTTCGTCGCTCCATGATAGTATTTGCTGGTAAGTATTATCTAATAAATCAACATATTCAATTTATCCTGTGGTTGGTGTTATCACCAACTGCAGTGCTTACCATGAATGATAGCGGCCTAGAAACAACAATAAATATTCAGCACCCACCAACCCAGGTATAAACGAAAAAAGCCTCAACTATTAACTAGTTAAGGCTTTTAGTACCCAGGGCCGGGATCGAACCGGCACGGTTTCCCACTGGTGTTTGAGACCAGCGCGTCTACCAATTCCGCCACCTGGGCATTTCCTCGTAAGCGGGAGTGCAAATGTATGTATTAAGATTTAATTCGCAAATTTTATTTCTCTTTTTTTGAGCTTTTTTAAGCGTTTAAATCCCTTAAGGATTTGGCAAAATTGCTAACAATAATTGGTTCAATTGTTTAGCTTTATTTTCACCCATGGTAATATCCATAGGCAAGTAAATTAAATTTTCCAGCATCAGCTCATTTTCTATTCCAAAGCTCAAATTTCCTTCCTTAAACTTTACCAAACTAGATGCTTTTGAAGTCGCATCAAAGCCCGCTCCTCTTAATTTTTCGACCAATGAAACTGGATCGAGCACTTGGATAGGCAGCACCCAATGCGTGTGTTGCGTATTGGCGGCTCCAATTAAATAACGTTCGTTTAAACCTTGTAGCAATTGAGCCGCTAGTGCTTTTCTCCCCTGAATTTGGCTACTGATATCTTGGGAATATTTGTGATGCAACATCAACAAATTAGCGGCACAAGGTTGATGTCTGATTTTTTCCATCAATGCTGCACCTGGAAAACCTCTTGTGAAGCCCGATAGCAACGCATCGAAATCTTTATTTGAACGTTTACAAAACGCATAAGCCCATTGAAAAGGCAACCTTTTTGTAAACAGTTTAATCAAAGTGGCATTTAAAATCTTTTTGAAATAGATTTTAGCGGGCTGTACAGGCAATTGACGGTTCAAGGCTGATACTTCTGCAAAGAGTGATTGGTGGTTAAAATGCAGAATTGCTCCCGTGAGAGCCGTATTGGTTTTAATCAGCCCAAAGCTAAACATCACCACATCCGATTGCGGGTTGCCCTGATAAACGCCATCATAAGCTTGCGCACAATCTTCAACAACAATAAGTCCGTGGGCTTTTGCCACCTGTAGCAAGGCATCAGTGGATATTACTGCTCCAAACAAATGGGTAATAAGCAGCAACTTGGTATTAGGTGTGATCGCATTTTTCAATTGGTCGTCAGCTATTCCCAAAGTATCTTTATCTACCGTTAGGGGAATTACCTTCAACCCATGTTCGGCTATGATGGCAAACATATCGGGAATGTTGATATTGGTCACCAAAATATCACTGCCTCGTTCCAGTTTCAAGGCGCTTAAAAGCAAATCAAAACCAGTACGTACCGATAAACAGGGCAAAGATTGATCTGGAAAATGGAGTTGTTTTTTGTTTAGGCCAACAGCATTTCCCACTACCGCACTGGCAGCTTTAAAAAGTTCGGAAAAACGGATATCTAATCTGCCTCTGGCAATCATGGGAACGTTTAAGAATAAACGCTAAGATAATGATTTATGCCAAGGAGCATTAAGCAGTGGTGTCTTCTGCTTTTAGTTTATGCTCTACCCAAAATGGTACAAAAGGCAATAAAGAAGCAATGAACAGCAACACTACTTTTCCAAATTTCCATTTTTTCTCTTGCCAAGCCATTATTAAACAGGCAATGTAGGCCACAAATAACAAGCCGTGCGCCCAACCCACATATTTTACAGCCAATGGCATGTTGGCCCAGTATTTAAGTGGCATGGCGATAAACAACAATACAATGTAGGAAATTCCTTCTGCTAAAGCTACTTTTCTAAAAAGGTGTAATGAAGACATCTGATTTTGAGGTTTTCCCCAAAAATAACCCGATAATTTTAGTGGACCTACCTAATTTATCTTTTTGACATTATATCTACTTAGAAAATCTGTTTTATACATTCTTGTTAAACTTTAAATTTCAAAACATCATCTTTTTGCTACTATTTAAGTTTCTTTTATCAAATAGCTTCGATTATTAAATTTGTCAAAACAGCCTATAAAGCCGATGCCGATCCCGAATGTTCGGGACAGCATGACGAACCGTCCATCTAACGTCACCCTGAATTTATTTCAGGGTCAGCAAAATAAAGCCAGAATCATCCCACCAAAAATCAACCAAATAACAATCTAGATACCAATATATTAACTTAACGCTTTCGCAACCTCAGGTTTCCTGTAGATGAAAAAGTATGCAAAAACCGAAACGGAGTGAGCTTATTTATATCTTTGAAATCATAAAACCTAATAAATAAAAATTCACGGCTACGCATTTTGTTAACACCATCGAATTACTATGTATCTATGTGGTTCATTTAGGAAGCTTTTGCATTTTTGATAAAAAAATACAACCACATAGGCACATAAGAGTGTATGCTAAATGGGCTCCGATTTTAGTAGAATAAAAAAGGGTTTACGCCGATCTAAACTCACATTGTTTTAAACTAAAAATTAAAATTATCCAAATACTTATAGGCGGACCCTGTGTTGAGCAATAGTACTTTGTGGTGTCTCTCTATCTTATTTAATTTGATCAGGCGTTTTAATCCTGCCAAGAGTGCCGCACCTTCTGGCGCAACGAGCAAACCTTCTACCCTAGCCATTTCTTTAAGGTTTTCGGTAATTTCAGCTTCGCTAATCCCCAAAACATCGCCATCTGATTGTGCCAGTACCTCCAGCATCATACGCTCTGCAAAAGGTCTCGGTACGGCCAAACCGTTAGCTACCGTGGCCATTCCTTCGTAGTTAGCGGCATTTTCTTGCCAACCGTTTACCGTAGCCACCAAAGGCTGACAATTTTCGGCTTGTATGGCAATCATTTTAGTAGGAATATGTTTAATCCAGCCCATCTGTTTCATTTCCTGAAAGGCTTTCCAAATGCCTATCAAGCCCGTTCCTCCTCCTGCTGGATATAAGATCACATCTGGAAGTTCCCAATTGAGCTGTTCCGCAATTTCATAACCCAAGGTTTTCTTTCCTTCCAAACGGTAAGGCTCTTTCATGGTAGAAATATCGAAGCAATTAATTTCTTGCTTAATGGCAGCTACTTTCTTGGCACAATCGTGAATTAAACCATCTACTAAGATCAATGCTGCTCCAAAGGCCAAACACTCTTTTTGAAAAGCCATTGGTGTATGACTAGGCATCACCACAATAGCCTGCATTTGGGCCTTGGCGCAATAGGCACTCAGGGCACCGCCTGCATTTCCAGCGGTGGGTACAATACAAGTTTCTGCACCTAATTCTTTCGCTTTAGAAACAGCCATGCTCAAACCTCTCGCTTTAAATGAACCTGTAGGATTCAAGGATTCATCTTTCAACATTAGATTTTCTAAGGATAATCGTTTACCTAAATTAGATAAAGATAAGATTGGTGTCCACCCCTCCCCTAAACTGATCCTGTTCTGCGGATGGGTTAATGGCAGTACTTTTGAGTAACGCCACATCGATCTTTCTGTTTGGTCAATCACTTGCTCAGGAGATGTTTCTTCCAAAGCATATTGAAGCACTATTGGTGCTGCTCCACATTGCGTACAAAAGGTTTGCACCTGATTTTTATTGTATAATTGTTGGCAGTTACTGCACACTAATTCATAATCACTAGTTATAGAAGATGTGGGTTCGGCAAAGATTAATTTTTCCATAGCACTAAATTAGCGCAATAGATGACCTAGTGTATATCACAAATAACCATAGTATATAACTAAATGTTATAATGAGTCTTTGCAAATTTGATGAACGCCTTGTTAACGCCCAAATTTTCATCGCCCAACCTTTGAATGAAGTGAAAATGTCGTTGGATGTTCAGTTGATCAATGTTCAGCCTAACCAAATCGCCTCGTTCTAAAGCCTTCTGCACTGCGGTAAAGGGGAGAAAAGCCATGCAATCATCGGCCATGACAAAATTTTTGAGCACCTCTGTACCACCCAAACGGATACAAATATTAAGGTCGCTGATTTTTAAATGATGCTCTTGCAGTGCCTGTCCTACCGCCGCCAAAGTCCCCGATCCTCTTTCGCGAATGGCCAAAGGCAGGGTTTTAAGCTCTTGGATACTATAACTGGATTGCTTTGCTAAATAGCTATTTGGCGCACAAACGGCTATCACTTCTTCGGTTAGGAAAAATTGGCTATTGATGCCATCCATTTTATTTTTTCCTTCTACAATGGCCAAGTCAATTTCGTGGTTTAGCAAAGCCGTAGTCACATTTTCGGAATTTCGGTTCACCATGCTGATGTGGATTTCCTGATGATGCTTCCTAAAGGCCGACAGCACAGAGGGAATAATATACAGTGCCACGGTGGTACTTGCACCCAACTTGAGGTCGCCCCGTAAACTATCTAACTGGCGAAAGCCGCCCACATCAAATACGATTTGACTTGCTAGGGTACTTGCTGTTTGTAGGTGCTTTTGCAAAATTAAACCTGCGGGAGTGAGTTTCACCAGGCCTTTGTTCCTATCAAAAAGTGAAACACCATATTCTTGCTCCAACTTTTGAATATGCTTGCTAATAGCGGGCTGACTAATAAACAGCACTTCACTGGCTTTGGTAAAGCTCAAGTGCCTAGCAACTTCTATAAAAACCAAATGGTTAAAGGAAATCATACCTATTCATTGCTTAGCAATAACAGCACAATATAACTAATTAACGTCAGCTCATGATAAGAAATGCTTCCTTAGCACTAAAATTAGACTTTGAGATTCGGGCATTTTGTTAATGCCATTGAGTTTACTATGCGGTTGTATTTTATCTTCACCAAAAACGCAAAAGCTTCCTAAATGAACCACATAGAAACATAAGAGTACATGCTAAACGGGCTCCGATTTTAGTAGAACGAAGAGAGTTTGCTAGGGCTCGAGATAGTGAGACATCGCAAAAAACTTATCCAGAACTTAGTTATTTATTTTAGTTAGGCTCTGTTGTAGGCGATGAAGGTATTTACTTCTGTAATGGATGTCTTTGATTTTGGCCAATTGTGCAGTTTGCTGCTCGGCATCCAGAGCTTCAAAGCCTTGGGTGTATTGGGCTAATTCCTGATCTAAATTTTGTGCAAAATCAGTAATCTGCTGCTTAATTTCTGCCGTTTTTTCTGGGTCTGGATCAAATTGCAAATCCATGATGGCTTCATTAACATCCATCATTTCCATCAGAAAAGACTGGGGTAGGGTATAGTTTTCCCCCTCAGCAATCACTTCTTTTAGCGTAAGCACATATTGCAATACTTTTTGAGGATCTTTTAATACCTGAAAAGCTTTGTTGTTCAAGGTAGAAAGTTCTAAAACTTCCTCCTGCTTCTCTGCACTTTCGTTGATGTAAAAATCTGGATGGTACTTTTTGCTCAATGCATAAAACTGCTGTTTCACCACATTTTGATCTGGATGAAAGCTCACTGGCAAATCGTAAAGTTCGAAATAATTCATTTTGTAGGTACTAGGGGCTAGGAATTAGGAATTAGTCTTAAAAATACTAACCCCTAGCTCCTAACGCCTTATTTTATTTCCCAAAAATCTTTAAAATATCGTTTCCAAAGGCAAATACCATTAAACCTAATAGGATCACAAAGCCCACTACTTGAGCTTTCTCCATAAACTTATCGCTTAACGGTTTACCTTTAATCATCTCTATGATCAGGAACACTACGTGTCCACCATCTAATGCTGGAATTGGTAATAAGTTCATGAATGCCAAAGCCATCGAAATTAGACCTGTTAAACGCCAGAATTTCTCCCACTCAAATTCGCTGCCGTATACTTTAGCGATACCAATTGGACTGCTGATGTTACGGGCACTTACTTTACCAGTAATCATTTTCCAAATGCCTTTTGCATTATCGCTGAATGTGGTCCATCCTTTATCAATACCAATAGAGAAAGACTCTAAAAAGCCGTAGTTAATGGTTTTTAAAGGTAAATCAAAACGGCCAAAAATGATTCCAACGGTACCTTCCGCAGATACTTTAGGGGTTAGCACGACCTCTTCTCCGCCTCTGGCTACTTTTACACTGATGGTTTTGCCAGCATTCTTTTCTACTTCGGCAGTAAAATCATCTAAGAAACGTACCGACTTACCGTTGATTGCTAATACGCTATCTCCTTTTTTAAGGCCTGCTTGGTAAGCTGGGGCTACTGCCTTTACAGTATCAGGTTTAACAAAAATGGCTTTTATCTTTCCAAAAAGTCCAACTTTTGGTTGCATATCCTGTGGTGTTACTACCGAATCAATCTTTTTAGCAACAAATCTAGGGCTCACAAATTCTTTGATTCCGTGCTTGCTGATATTATCCAATACCGATTCTGGCACTTTAAGATCTATTGCGCTGCCATTTCTTGAAACGGTCAGTTTGGTATCTCCCAACAGTACTTTAGAGCTTAATAACTCATCAAAGTAAATTAGTTTTTGGCCATTAACTGCCAATATCTTATCTCCAGTTTTTAAACCAATTTCCTTACCAATAATTCCAGGACTTACCCCATTCACCAACTTATCGTTAGGAATAAAGGTTTCGCCATATTTAAAGGTGATGATCCAGAAGATCAAGATACCTACGATGATATTTACAATGATACCACCAAGCATCACAATTAAACGTTGCCAAGCTGGTTTTGAACGAAACTCCCAAGGTTGTGCTGGTGCGGCCAATTGCTCGGTATCCATAGATTCGTCTATCATTCCCGAGATTTTCACGTAGCCACCTAGCGGTAACCAACCTACACCATATTCTGTATCGCCTACTTTGAAGCTGAATAGTTTAAATCCCCAAGCGTCAAAAAAGAGGTAAAATTTTTCTACTTTAATTCCAAAAGCTCTTGCTGCTAAAAAATGTCCTAACTCGTGTAAGATTACTAGTATCGATAGTCCCAGCAAAAGCTGGCCCGCCATAATCAATCCATCCATATTTTATTGTCGTGTGTTTCTATTTTAGATGTGTTACTATTTGTTTTGTTACCAACTGGTCCGCAAATATACGGGTAAGCTGGTCGGTTTCTAAATAATGGTTCAATGTTGGCTGTGCTACGAAGTCCATTTCGTTCATGCACTGCTCAATTACTTCACTCATTTCCAAAAACCCTATTTTATCTTTCAAAAATGCGTCTACCACTATTTCATTGGCTGCATTTAAAATGCATGGCATATTTCCGCCTTTTTGCATAGCGATATAAGCCAGCTCAAGGTTACGAAAACTTTTTGTATCTGCCTCGGAAAATGTCAATTCGGGATATTTTAAAAAGCTAAAACGCTCGAAATCTGTTTTTAGCCTATTGGGATAGGCCAACGCGTAATGGATAGGCAATTTCATATCTGGAACACCCATTTGCGCCTTGATAGAGCCGTCTGTAAATTGCACCATCGAATGGATAATAGATTGCGGATGCACCACTACTTCTACCTGCTCTGGCTGTAAATTGAACAACCATTTGGCTTCTATGGCTTCCAAACCTTTGTTCATTAACGAAGCTGAATCGATGGTGATCTTAGCACCCATCACCCAGTTAGGATGTTTTAAAGCCTGATTTTTAGTCACTGTTGCTAAAAATGCGGAGTCCTTCCCTCTAAATGGTCCGCCCGAAGCAGTGAGTAATATTTTTTCAATGGCACTTTGCTCCTCGCCCACCAAACATTGGAAAATGGCCGAGTGCTCAGAATCTACTGGAATGATGTTCACGCCATGTTGTTTGGCTAAGCTCATCACCAGTTCGCCAGCGACCACCAAAGTTTCCTTATTGGCTAAGCCGATGTCTTTTTTGGCTTCAATGGCAGCAATGGTTGGTTTTAAACCCACTGAACCCATCACCGCTGTGAGCACCAAATGGGTTTGCGGCAATTGAACCGCCGCAATTAATGCTTCCTCACCTGCTAACACTTTAGTATTTGGCAAGGCCTCTTTCACTTGTTGATAAAGGCTTTCGTCGCCTATCACCACCAACTCTGGTTTAAATTCTAAGGCTTGCGCAATCAGCAAACTGGCGTTTTGTTGCGCAGTTAGGGCATCAACTTTGTATAAGCTGGGGTTTGCCCGTACTACTTCCAGTGCTTGTGTTCCGATGGAACCTGTAGAGCCTAGTATAGATATGTTTTTATATTGCAAAATGTCTAATTATAGAATTGTTTTATTGTCTTTTATAAATATTTGACCTTTTCAAGGTCACTATCGATCTATTTTTAATTCACCGTTATCTTTTCTTCCATTCCGAAGGAATAATATATCTATAGACTTTATGTCGTCTACATGCGACCCCCACAGGGTCGTATTCCCTTCATATCGTTTTATCTACAAACATTTGACCTTTTCAAGGTCACTATATGTTCATTTTCAAAACACTGCCTATCTTTTTACATCCCAACGGAATGATACATCTATAAACTTTTATACCGTTGCATATGCGACCCCACAGGGTCGTATTCCCTTCTATCGTTTTATCTATAAACATTTGACCTTTTCAAGGTCACTATATGTTCATTTTCAAAACACTGCCTATCTTTTTACATCCCAAAGGGATGATATATCTATAACTTTATACCGTTGCATATGCGACCCCAAAAGGGTGGTATTCCCTTCTATCGTTTTATCTATAAACACTTGACCTTTTCAAGGTCA
>NZ_JAELTX010000382.1 GCF_016429065.1 Pedobacter sp. ASV17 | reverse complement strand
CTCCAGAACTTTGGGTCCATTTGGCGTCATCATAATTCCGGTAAAGAGTAGCCCAACGAATCGTCGGCCTAGAAAAAACGAAACAGGAAAGTGGGAGATATGTTAAGCAGCCATAGTTACCTTCAGACCTCATGCCTTCCGAAGTAGGCTGAATTATGGTTCGATCAATCTCTGTCATCTGGACGTCCGTGACAAATGGCACAGGAGCACATGCTCCCATACCACCTGTATTTGGACCTTCATTGCCGTCAAAGATACGCTTGTGGTCTTGACCCGGTGGTAAAGACTTGTGTGTTTTGCCGTCGCTGAATGTCAAAACGCTAATTTCGGCTCCTGCAAGACGTTCCTCAATGATTGTCTTGCCTGCGTCTCCAAACTTGACTCCCAGCATCATTTCTTCCAGCGCAACTCTTGCTTCCTCGCGAGTCTCAGGAAGCACAACGGCCTGACCGGCCGCGAGCC
>NZ_JAELTX010000381.1 GCF_016429065.1 Pedobacter sp. ASV17 | reverse complement strand
CACTTGGACTTCTTGTGGCGGGTACTGCGCGACAAAAGAGCAGCGCGGGTAGCATGCTCAAACACGTCACGGACGCCCTCGTTGGTCTTGGCGGAACATTCGAGGTACTTGTAGGCACCAATCTTCTTGCGGATCTCCTCGCCCTGTGTAACAGTGTTAGTCACATGCTATATCGTGATCTGTCACACACATCTACTCAACCACGCCCACAAGTAGAGACATGGCAAAGAGAGACATCGAGTTGCGGATTCACTTACCTCCTCAGCGGAGACAGGCTTCTGGCTTGTCTTGTTCAGCTCTTCCTGAGTCTTGGGGTCGTATCGGAGATCCTTCTTGCAGCCAACCAGGATGATAGGAAGGCCCTGGCAGAAGTGCAGGACTTCTGAAATCCACTACGTTATACGGTCAGCCAGCGTTCGGACATCACATGAGCCGACAGAAGCACTGTACCTTCTCCTGGAC
>NZ_JAELTX010000380.1 GCF_016429065.1 Pedobacter sp. ASV17 | reverse complement strand
CCTCGTGTCCTTGCCGTAAATGCATTCTGCCTTCGATACAAAGCACTTCTCGCAGGGAGCTTCGCCATCGCACTAGAAGACCAGGCGTTAGTGAACGAGCTTACTTTCGGGGGTAGCGATTGCTGCAATATATTGCGATGCTGTCAAATCGCCACGCATGGCAAAAGTCATGCGAATTGCATCAGTGACTGCGCATAGACTCACCCTGATCCGCTTCCTGCGGCAGAGGTCACAGGCCTGTTTCACAGCTTTTCGTTTGGGCACAAGCATGTTCAACGTGATTGTACAAAATGCATGGCATGTTGTTGGATGTTGGAAACTAAATAATGGCACCGACGGTTGGCCGGAGTTGCTTCCCGGGTTTGTTATTTGTCAACTGCGCTGACTGATCAGATACCGCCTCGCTTTAGACAACACGGACGGCTTGCTCCGGGCGTATCGAATATGCGATCTAGTCAGAGA
>NZ_JAELTX010000379.1 GCF_016429065.1 Pedobacter sp. ASV17 | reverse complement strand
CCCCCCCCCCCCCCCCCCCCCACCCCCCCCCCCCCCCCACCCCCAACCCCTTATACCTCGCTCGCCCCCCCCCCGCTTCTAATCTGCTGATCAGTCGTCGGGAGCGTCAGATGTGTATTAGATACATGTCTATACCATTTCCTTGGAGGAAAAGTGACGCCATCGTTGGCTTTCTTAGTTGTAGTCTTCTGGTGTGTATCGAAATGTGCAGCAGGCGTGTGGCTTCCCACCGTTTATGGCTTATACCCAATACCCGTAAGCCAACAGAGGCAGATGTGAATGGCGTTCGCTTTAACTGATGGCCATGTATATGAGCTGCGCGGGTTTTGTTCCCCTACGTCAAGGTAAAGTCACAGCCGGGACAGACGATCAGCGCTCCTGTTGAATCCCTACTCGTAAAGTGTACACGGGCCTCCCAAGTACCGTGGTAGCACCACATGTTTTAGTGCGTGAGGTTGGGGG
>NZ_JAELTX010000378.1 GCF_016429065.1 Pedobacter sp. ASV17 | reverse complement strand
GTTTCAACCTTTCTCTTAGGGGATTTCTTTGCTGTAGACATCGCATTTCGGGCCAGTTCCAGTGCAGCTTGTCGAGCTTTCGTAAAGGAATCGACGGTTTCCTCCATAGACCAGTTACTGCGCAGATTGAGTTCTTGATCCGCGGCGCGACATAACGGACACTTGCCGTCACTTGATAGCGCTCTCCGTATGCATATTGAGCAAAACGTATGCGAACAAGAAGTAATCATTGGCGTCTTGTAAAAATCCTTGCATACTTCGCAGCGCAAGGCCGACTCGACCGCTACGAAGCCGGACAGTGGCGTTGAAAGCCAATCTGTAGAATCGGCGACGTCGTCGACAGGCATGGCGCAAACGGAACGGGTTGCCCGTCGGAAGCAGGGCCGGGCAGTATTGACGGAGAAACGTTAGGTACAGTTCATTAAGGCGATATAATCAAATCATTAATATCTCGCTCTTAGCC
>NZ_JAELTX010000377.1 GCF_016429065.1 Pedobacter sp. ASV17 | reverse complement strand
AACTGCGAGACAAGACTACAGTTAGGGAGGGGCACACTTGAACAGCTGCACAGGCCAGTGACCCCACTGGAACCTGTGCCCGTGCGCTGGTCCACCGGTCGCGTCCTTCGAACGACGCCTACGTCAAAGTGTTTCCCGGCTTGCCGCGGCATGTGTTTCACCAACGCAGACGACCACTACTTAAAGCCGTGCAGTCTGTTGCCTTAGAGATGCAGGCCCGTCGGTTCCAAAGCTGATAAAAACATAGCAGTTGAATCCTGTATCGACTCCAACCACCCACCTGCTGCACCGTCATATATCTATGTACAAGATGACCACAGCTGGCTTGGTCCTCGTTCTTTCTGGCGCAGTTGTTACTGCTCTAGGACCAGCCGAGCTACTTGGACAGTGGGCTTTACAAGCCGTCGAAGGGGGTGGGAAAGCCATTGCAGAGGGAGGACAACTTAAATGCGCTATTTGTAAG
>NZ_JAELTX010000376.1 GCF_016429065.1 Pedobacter sp. ASV17 | reverse complement strand
GTTCTGGCGGCGGCGGCGTAGATGGAGTCTATGTGCTGCTCTGCGGCTTCGACGCGGGCTTCAAACTTCTTCTTTTCTGCTTCTGCCACGTCGATTCTCGCCTGGTCTATTTTGTAATCCGGGTTTGGAGCGTATTTCCCGTCTGCAGTTGCAATGTAGCCTTTGGTTTGCTCTTCAATGCTAATGTCCATAAACCGCTTGCCAACGGGGACAAGCTCCGATTGCCGCTCGATGAGGGCCTCGCGAGCATCCGTTATCGGCTGGTTCATGATTTCTAATTCCAAGACTGCATGTGTACGGGAACTTTGATCATGCACACTCGAGACGCCTACCGCTCTGCTCTCAAGAGCCTGCAGAAGATCCTGCTTGAGAGCCTCGTATGTCCAACATGGCTGCTTCACAATAGGCCTGACGCGTACTTTTCCCTCCCTCAGCGTCTCTGTTTGGCCTGTCTCTTATACAC
>NZ_JAELTX010000375.1 GCF_016429065.1 Pedobacter sp. ASV17 | reverse complement strand
AGTAAACAGAATGAGCCACTGTGATGCCGTATTCTGGTAGAGACATAAGCGTTTAGCCTGAATAAAATAGTCGACGTTAAGACTACTCACCGCTGATTGCCGATATAATAACCGAAGTCTTAGATTGGCGTATAGTACTATCTTTTCGAAACATCCTTTCCAGTATCGTTTTCGTTGTCGTCAAATCCACGGCGTTAAGAGCATCATCAAGAACGAGGATAGGTGCACAGCTGTATATGGCTCGGGCCAAAGCCTTGGAGAGGCGTGATTGGTTAATTCATTGTCTTCAAAGTAAAATGTTGAAGAGTGGGACAAGAGGAGGAAGATAAAGGTAGTCACTAACCACTCGTTGTTGCTGGCCACCACTAATTGACGAGCCGAGGTTACCAAGGAGGGTATTGTGCCCCTGAGGAAGTTGGGAAAAGTCCTCATTTAAAGCGCAGCAGTAAACCACATCCCTATAC
>NZ_JAELTX010000374.1 GCF_016429065.1 Pedobacter sp. ASV17 | reverse complement strand
ACCTAGCAAGACAATCTACAACACAAGCTGCAGTTGGGATCTCCTAACAACACATAGTCAAAATAAGATTATTACACTGATGAAAGATGCGATTAACACAATGTACGGAGTACAGAGGTATATTATGGTCCTGGTCTGCGCAGACGTATATGCTGCCAACAGGCGGATATTCGGGAACTTGCTTTCGCGCCGGCATATTATATGGCGCGTACCAGCGTCAATCTTAGGTAGAAAGTTTCAATTAAAGAAACGCCTCTCCATCTCAGGATAAGCTTCAAGATGGTAACAGAAGAGAGAAACAATTTCGGAATCGTGAATGCTACCTACCCAGCTTACATCTTGGCCGACCACAGCACAAGCGTGACTTACAGGCCGGGTGGTGGGTCCACAAGCCCGTACCTTGCCGACATGGACCCTGGATCACACAACCACCACCCCCAAAAAGCATCACGAACGAATTGAGC
>NZ_JAELTX010000373.1 GCF_016429065.1 Pedobacter sp. ASV17 | reverse complement strand
ATTCCAAACTCCGATATTCTCGGTGAACGTGTGCGTGCTTTCAACGCCAAAAATCGTAAAGCCTCCGATAAGGAAGAGCCAGCCGTCGACAGCGAAGAGCAGTTTCCTCCATCACCTACAAATTCGCCTCCACCACCACCAGAGGCTGCCCCTACAACTCCGCCACCCGCTCCGGAGCCAGAGGAGGGCGAGTTGGAAGAGGGCGAGGCAGAGCCAACTGCTGAATGGGGGAATTCTATTTACCGAGTTCGATTCCCTGGCAAAACACCCGAGGATGGCATCTTCCGTCCTGCCTTTGGCTGGAAATACAACTTCTTCCTAGACGAGGCAGTGGAGGAGGTGCCAGAATACGTCGTCCCGTGGGAGGCATTCCGCGCCCTAGCTGAGGATTATAACTTGGAGCTACAGTTCCATCGCACGTTTCCAGAAATTTGGGAAGCCGAAAAGGATGACCCTGAACTTGGC